>SZPB01000091.1 GCA_030263535.1 Cytophagia bacterium CHB2 | reverse complement strand
TTCCAGAATGCGGCCGCTGCCAAAGGGGCGTGGCGGCGGGCCTTTCAAGGTGAGTCGTGCCAGCAGCGGTATCAACGTGATCGCAACCATTAAAGAAATCAACAAGGGGAATACCACGGACAACGCTAACTCACGCACGAACAGCTTGGCTTCGCTTTCCACGAACAGGACGGGCAGGAACACCAGCACCGTCGTTCCGGTAGCGGCAAGAATCGAACGGCTCACTTCACGGGTGCCGTCATAAACCGCGGCGAATGCGCTTTTACCGCGTTGATAATGCGCGAAAACGTTTTCCATCACCACAATGCCGTTATCCACCAGCATGCCGATGGCGAGCGCCAGTCCGCATAATGACAGGATGTTCACCGAGAGATTGAAGCCGTACATCAGATTGAAAGTCACCAGCAGCGACACCGGAATGGCGATCATCAAAATCATGACAAAGCGCAGATTGCGCAGAAACAGAAAGAGCACCAGCAGCGCCAGCAAGGCTCCGGTGAGCGCCATGTTTTCGATGCGATCGATGGCTTGTTGAATCAGCCCGGCCTGGCTGAAATTGACCGCCAGTTCGAATCCTTGAGGCGCAAGCTCGCGGTTCAGTTCGTCGATTTGCGCGAGCACGTCATTGGCAACGGCGAGCATGTTGCTCACATTATCTTTTTGCACAAAGATACCGACGCCGGATTTGCCGTCAACGCGATACAATTGCGTGCGTTCGGCCTGGCTGTAGCCAATATCGGCCACGTCGCGCAGTCGCGTGGGGCCGCGTTCATCGATGATCAAATCGCGCAATTCGCGCAAATCATCGACGCGGCCGAGCAGGTTGACATCGAGGTAGCGGCCGGCTGAAACCACCCGGCCAAGATGCTCGGGCTGGCGGTGAAACGCATTGACCTTCTGCTGCACCAGCATGACCGGAAGGCCCACGGCTTCGCAACGTTCCGGGTCGATTTGAATGCCGACCGTGCTGCGCTGCCCGCCGCCGATGTTGATATTCACCACGCCGTCGATTTGTTCGAGACGCGGCCGCACGCGCCGTTCGGCGGCCTCGCGTAATTCATCGATACTGGCTTCCCCGCGAATGCTGAGTTCCATAAGGTACGTGGAAAGATCCGCGGTATCGAAACGATTAACCTCGATGCGCGCTCCCGCCGGCAGGCGATTCTCCAAGGTGTTCATCTTCTGCTGCAATTTTAGCAGCGCGAATTTCATGTCTGTGCCATGATTGAAAGCGATCTTCGTGGTGGCGTAATCCGCAAAGACATTGCTTTCGATGTCATGCACGCCTTCCAGCGTTGCCAGCTCGGCTTCGATGGCAAACACCAATTCGCGCTCGATTTTCTCGGGCGACGCGCCGGGCATGCCGGCGCCGACGTACACTTCGGGCAGGATGAATTGCGGCAGAAGCTGAACCGGTAAACGTTGCCAGGATATCGCGCCCAGCAAGCAGAGGCCGAGCGTGAGCATGAAAACGGTGATGGGACGCTTGAGGGAGAAGGAAGTCATGAATATGCCAGGTGACGATTATTTTTCATCGTTGAATTATTGCGAGGCCGTGATTGGCTTCCAGCACGGCTTAGAAAAAGGGAATCTCTCGTTTATCGCTTTGTGACCTCTTCACTCATCAACGCAAAAAGATTGTTCTCCGAATCCCGAAAAAACGCCATCCATAAATCATGGGTTGGCATTTTGGCAACCACATGCGGTTCACTTTCGAACGACACCTCCCGCTGAGATAAAGCCCGGAAAGCCGATTGCATATCATCCACGTTGAAATAGATAATTGAGCTGGGATGATCGAACTCCGGCTTCTCGGGAAGGCCGAGCATCAGGCGAATGCCGCCGCACTCAAAGAACGCCATCTTGGGCACGGTGAAAAGGTGTTTCATGCCCAGCTTGTCGCGGTAGAATGCGACCGCGCGTTCAAGATCATGAACGTTGAGGGCGATTTGCCCGATTTGAGAAAGGCCAAAATTCGCGCTTGCCATGCGTATCTCCCGTCAATTGAAAAACGTTTAACGAAACTTTGGGCGATGAGTTGCTGGAGAAATTCGACGGAAAATCAGGAATGAGTATAACCAGAGCGCGGCAGAAGCGCAACCCCTTTTCTACGGCTTCTCTATCCTTGCTTTTGTTTCGAATAAGATTAGATTGCATTGCAACCTCTACTCTAAAATTCAGTAAAAATGCCCCATGCCAATCGACATCCGCCAGCTTTCCAAAACTTATGCAGGCGGCGTTCATGCGTTGCAGAACGTCTCGCTCAACATCGCCACCGGCATGTTCGGCTTGCTCGGCCCGAATGGCGCGGGTAAGAGCACACTCATGAAAATCCTGGCGACGCTTGAGACGCCGAGCTCCGGAGACGTCTTCATCGATGGCGCAGATATTCGTTCACATCGCCGCCAGATTCGCGCTTCGCTCGGCTACCTGCCGCAATTTTTCGGCGTCTACCCGCAACTGACCGGCGCGGAATTTCTTGCCTACATTGCCCGGCTCAATGGCGTGCCGGCAAGGCATTTACGCGAAACCGTACATGAGATGCTCGGAAATGTTGGTTTGCTCGAAGCGCGCGACCGCAAAGCCAAAACGTATTCCGGCGGCATGCTGCGCCGTCTCGGCATCGCGCAGGCGCTGATCGGCAATCCGCGCTTGCTGATTGTGGATGAACCGACCACCGGTCTCGATCCTGAAGAACGCATTCGCTTTCGCAATTTGCTCACCGAAATCAGCCGCGACAAAATCATCATTCTCAGCACGCACATCGTGGGCGACATCTCGAGCACCTGTGAAGATCTTGCAATTCTCGCAAAAGGCAGAGTGGCCTATCGCGGCCGTCCCGATACGCTGATCGCCAAGGCCGCCGGCAAAGTTTGGCAGGTTTTGATCGATGAGGCAGATTTTTCGCATATCGCTGCGCGCATGCAGGTGATATCAACGATTCCGAAACAACCGCATTTGCTGCTGCGCGTAGTCGGCGATCCGATCGCGGGCTACGACATGCAAAGCGCCACGCCCAATCTTGAAGATGCGTACATGTATTTTATGGAGTCGGAGGTGGGGCAACGGGTGGAGGAGGAGGCGGATTGAGGAATTTTACCCAACACTTCACCTATCCAAAGATCCAATAATCCTTCGAACGAAGCATCTATGTTCAAAAGCCTGCGTTACATTCTTACGATTGCCGCTGCCGAGCGTATGATGCTCTACCGCACCGCAAAGTTCTGGGTGCTGGCGGGCATCGGCGTATTAATCATTCTCTTCTTCCTGGTCGCCATGACCATTGCTTCAATTGTCGATACCGGCGCGCCCGGCGAATTTCTGCTGACCGGCACAGATGCGTTTTTGGCCATCTACTTTTTCAGCTATGTGCAGGCCATCTTGATCATTTTCGTGGCCGGCGATTTTCACAAGGCCGAGGAAAAATCGCGTTTGGATCAGGTGATGCTCTCGCGCCCGATGACGACGGCAAACTGGGTGATGGGCAAATACTTGGGCATTGTAAGCGGGTTGTTCTATCTCAATCTTTTTTTGATCGCACTGGCAACGATTGGCCGCGTTTTCAAAGTCATTTTCATGGGGGCGGATTTCAATATCCTGCCGTTTCTCAAATATGTCACCATTGCCGCTCTGCCCGCGATGTTGTTCATGACCTCGCTGGTCTTTTTTCTCGTGAGTCTGTTGCGGTCACAAGCCCTGGCGATCATTCTGCCGCTGGGTTATGTCGCCGCTATTCTCTTCTATTTCCATCATCAGTATCTCGGCTTGCTGGATTACGGCGCTTTCTTTGCGCCCTTGTTTCACGGTGATCTCATCGGATTCGGCGACATTACGAGGGTGTTGTGGCAACGTTTCTTCTTTGTGCTGTTAGCAATCGCGTTGCTTTGTTTTTCGATTATCCTGTATCCGCGCCTGGAACAATCGCTGGCCTCGCGGCGTTTGACGCAATTCTCGGCCGCCGGCTTGCTGTTGGGCGCAGCGCTGGTGGCGTACACCATGATTTCGCAGCATCAAACACAGCAAGCAACGCGCAAGGCGGATTATGCCTATCAACAACAATGGACGTCACACGCGCTCAGCCAGGTCAAACATTATGATTTTGATGTGACGTTTCATCGCAAGCCCGCGGTTCTAGACGTCAATGCAAAACTCGTCATTGCGAACCAGAATCCCGCGGCAATGCCACAATTGCTGTTTGCCTTGAACGGCGCGTTACGCGTCAGCAGCGTAACCTGGCATGACGGCGCTGCGATTCCATTTGAGCAGAAGCATCAACTCTTGCAATTGGAATTGGGCGAGCGGGCGCTGAAACCGGGCGCGGTTGATACGCTGCAAATTGCCTATGCCGGCAAAATTGACGCTGATGGTTTCATGTTGGATCGCTTGCCCGAAAGCAAAGGCCTGATCCGCAAAGACAATGGCCCGTGGATCAAAGGCAGCATTTCAGCCTGGCTGGGCGATGATTTTGCCGTGTTGCCGGTGCAATGCGGGTGGTATCCTGTTCCTGGCGCTGCCGCGGGCTATGCCTATGAAACGCCGCGGCCGCAAAATTTTGCCACGGCGACGATGCGCGTGCGTGCGCATAAAGATCTGCGTGTGATCACACAAGGAGAATTGCGTGACGAGCAGCCTGAGGGTGAAAATACACGAACAACTTTTGAAGTGCCGGCTCCGGTCCCCGGCTTTTCGTTGAATCTCGGCGCCTATCAACGCCTCGCGCACACGTTCAAGCAAACCGAAGTCGAGCTTTACTTTCGCGACAAGCATCTGCGCGATTATGAGTTGTTTGCCGAGGTCGCCGACACGTGTTTTGAAGCCATCGAACGCATGTTCGAAATCTTTGAAGAAGTCGCGGGTGTGCCCTATCCCTTTGCCCGGCTGGCGCTGGTCGAGACGCCGCTGCAAATGCAGATTTACATGACGCCGCATGGCGTCGAGGATATTCTCCAGCAACCCGGCATTGTGATGTTCGATGAGGTCAATATCCTCGGCCAGCGTTTCAAGAAACGCATCGAGAGCCGCACCAGCCAGGCGCGCCGCCGCGGCCGCGATGATTCGCCGGCGCGCATCAAGCGCGATGTTTTTGTCGAGGCGGTGCTTGATTTCCTCCTGCCGGACGAATATTGGCGCGGCGATGGCAGCTACCAATCACCGGTGCGCAATTACGTTCACTTTCAACTAGGCATTGCGGATCCCGTGCTCAGCCGCGCGCTGGAGTTGCAGCTTTATGAAGAGTGTGAACGCCGCACGCATGACGCATTTTATCCGGATCGTTGGAACGCCGCACTCAGCAGCTTTGATCGCATCCGCCAGATGGACGGCAACTGGACTCTGCGCCGGCGCTACGATGTCGAAGTCGATTCCGTGTTCGAAAAACTGGAGAAAACGCCTCTGGCAATGCTGCGCCCACAGGCCAAGGGCAATCTTTACCGCGCCTGTGTTGACTTCAAAGCGCCGCCGGTTTTGCAAATGCTGCGTGAACGTGTCGGCGAGAAAAATTATGCCGCGGCGTTGCGCAAACGCATTGCCGAACATCGCTATCAGTTGATGACTACAGAAGAATTCCTCGAAACGGTCCAATCGGTTTCGGACGAAGAACTGCACGATTTTTATGAGCAATGGTTTGAGCAGCCGACGTTTCCAGGCTATCGTATTTCGCTGGCGGAAGCGTATAAACTGGATACCGGCAAGATGCACATGATGCATCAAGTGCGCGTGCGTGTGCAAAACGGCGAGAAGGGCGACGGCTTTGTGCGCGTCGTGTGCAAAACGGAAAACGATAATATTCGCCGCAATCTCCGGTTGGGCAGTTATGAAGAAAAAGAAATCCAATTCGCGGTGGCGGAGTTGCCGAAAAATGTGCAAATTATTCCTTATTTTTCGCGCAATCGCGGCGAGATCATGAAATCGATCAACCTGAATAATCGCGTGCGCCGCGCCGCGCCGCGCGACACGGTGTTTACAACGGTATCTTCCAGGGATTCGCTGGTATTCGTGTTGGACGACCAAGACGAAGGGTTTTTCACGCCCGTCAGTCAGGAGGCGAAATACTTGCGCCCTCCCTCAAAAGGTTTGGCATGGTGGGAGAACACCAACCCGCTGGCGTATGGCAAATACTATTTTGGTTTTCGCATCAAAAGCGGCGGCAGCGGCGATTACCCCGCGCGCTGGGAAGCGAACGTGCCGCGCAGCGGCGATTATGACTTGAGCTTTCATCTGCCCATGAGCAACAATTGGTGGTCGCGCAACATGAGCCGGACGTTTCAACTCACTGTGACGAGTGCGGAAGGCAAAAATCGTGTGAACTTGCAGCCGCAAGAAACCGCTGACGGCTGGCTGTCGCTCGGGCGTTATCATTTCAAAAAAGATTCTCCCGCGATCATTGAATTGTCAGATGCCGGCAACGGCTTTGTCATTGCAGACGCGGTGAGATGGGAACTGGTGGAGTGATGTGGGCTTTTGGATGGTAGATCCTGGTTGTTGGTGGTTGGTTGCTGGTGTAACGTCACCTTGATTTGCGTGAGAACTCTTTAATTGTCATCCAGAAAGGACCTTGTGAAGTACTCGGTGCTAGTGTGCACTGTTACCTTAATTTTTTGTAGTCCCACCCCCTTGTGGGGTGCTGCTGCAGCCAATAAATTCACGGGTTGGGACAATGCCCCACAAAGGGGGCAGGGCTACGAAATCATGGTAACAGTGTACTAGGTTTAAAGCTTTGCAGGAGCCCTCGAGAGCGCAGCAATACAAGAATTCCGGCATTAATTTTTATTGATCATCAAGGAGTCTGAAGCGACAATGAGGCAAAAAACGAAAGCGGTTGCCGCTGTATGTGCGGGCCTTTTATTGATAAACGCGGCCGGCCATGCGCAAGAGGCGCGCGTGCTCACATTGGAACAAAGCATCAATATCGCGTTGAACCGCAGCCATCAAGTCAAGCAACTCGAACAATCGCTGCTCAACTCGCGCTTGAATTTGCGCGCGGCAGAAGCGGGCTTGAAGAGTTACGGCGATCTGGTGTTCTCGAGCCTGCCCAACTTGCGGGAAGGCATCAGCCAAACGCAGATCGGCACCGGCGAATTCGTTTTTCCGCGGCAGAATTTCGTCGATCTGCAAGCGGAATTGTACGTCAATCAGCCGATTGCCCAAACCGACGGCGTTATTTCATTGGTCGGCGTGATGCAACGCTTTCGCCAGTCCATCACCACGCCGATTGATTTTGGCGGCGCGACATTCGAGCAGAAAGTGACCTCGACGACGTATATTCCGCAATTGCGTTTGCAATTCAGCCAACCGCTGTTCACACTCAACCGCCGCAAGACTCTTTATCGCCGGGCGGATTTGAATTTGGAAAATACCCTGCAAAGCTACAGCCGCAGCCAGCTCGATATCATTTACAACGTCACTTCGAATTTTTATAATCTCTTTCGCGCGCAGCAGCAATTGGAAATCGACCGCAGCCAGGTGGAACAATCTGAAAATGCTTATCGCCTGGCGCGGCTCAAACAGCAGGCGGGTTTGTTTCCCGAATTGGAAGTGTTGCGCCTGGAGGTGGAATTGGCGAACGCCCGCAACACCATGACCAACAGCGAGGCCAGTGTGCAGCGCACGGAAGACAATTTCAAAGTACTCATCGGCCTGCCGGTCGAGGAAGCGATCAGCGTGTCGACCGAGCTGGCGTATCGCCCGATTGCAGCTTCGCTCGAAAAGGCATTGACCGAAGCGCTGCAACGCCGTACCGAGCTGCGTTCCGATGAAATTTCCGTGCAGTTGAGCGAGATCAGCGTGAAAGAAACTGACGCGGGCAGCGAAATCAAAGGCGAGCTTTTTGCGAGTTACGGTTTCTTGAATGAAGAAAAAAACTTTCGCGATGCGTTTCAGAAATTCGATACCGACCGCAGCATTCGTCTCGGTTTGACGGTGCCGTTGTGGGATTGGGGTAAAAACAGGGCGGAAGTGCAGGCTGCGGAAGCCTCGCTGGAGAGTAACCGCCTGACGCAAAAAAATCGCATTGATCTGATCAAACAGGAAATTCGCGAAGCCGTGCGCAATCTCGCCTCGGCGCAGCAACGCGCGGAAATCTCGCAGCGCAGCGAAGAGTTGGCCGAGAAAAGCTACAGAATCAGCTTGTTGAAATTCGAAAACGGCGATTTAAGCTCGCAGGATTTGGCGCTGGAACAGAATCGCTTGACGCAGGCACGCACGAACTCGCTCAACGCCATTATCGATTACAAGCAGGCGTTGGCGGATTTGCGGCGCAAAACCTTGTGGGATTTTGAGAAAGATGAGCCGGTGAATGTGGCCGCGCCGCAGTAGGAATGAATTAACAACTGATTTGTGAATGAATTGCTTCAGAAAACAATAAAAATTCCAGAGGGAGTTTTCATGAGAGGCAAGGCTAATAAGGCAGGTTTGATCTGCTTGTTGTTATTGACATGGGCATGCAATCCCGGTGAAGATAGATCGGCAGCCGATTTGACCATTCCTGTGGTTGTGGAGAAAGTCAAACGCGGGCCGATTGCGGCTTATGTCTCGGCTACGGGCACTTTGCGTGCGCAACGCGAAGAGCGGGTGGTTGCAGAAGTCGATGGCGTTCTGCGGCTCGCCCGGCACAACGGCGGCGTGCTGACGGTGGGAACGCGGGTTGCGGCCGGGCAATTACTCGCGGAAATCGAGAATCAAGAGTATTTGCTCACGGTGCGCGTGGAATCGCAAAAGCTGGCCATGGAAAACGCGGAGCGCGAGCTGCAAAAACAAGAGGCGCTGTTCAAAGAGGGCGGCGTCACCGAGAAAGAGCTTGAGCTTTCCCGGCGCAATGCTCTTGATGCGCGCTTGAATTATGAGGCGGCGCAAATCAAAGCAGATAAATTGCGTCTTAAAGCTCCCATCTCAGGTTTCATTGCAAATTTGCAGACGAATGCCGTGGGCACGCGCGTGCCGGCAGGATTTCGTCTGTGCGACATTCTGGAATATAGCACGACCCGCGTGCAGGTGAATCTGCCGAATACGGATTTGGAGCGCATTCAAATCGGCCAGGAAGTTTTGGTGAGCAACTATGCCCTGGTCGATCAGACGTTCAAGGGCCAGCTCACGGCGATCGATCCCACGATTGATGCGCAAACCCTCACATTCACGGCGATGATCGAAGTCGCCAATAAAAATTTGCTGCTGCGGCCCGGAATGTTTGTGAAAACCGAGATTGTCATCGAGCATCATCCGGAGGCGCTCATCATTCCCAAAACCGCGTTGCAAACGCGCGATAATCGTTCGGTGGCGTTCGTGGTGGAGGGCGCCAGCGCAGAGTTGCGCGAGGTGACCACCGGCATTGAAACGCGCGAGGAGATCGAGATTCTTGAAGGCTTGAATGAAGGAGAGCGGCTGGTGGTGAAGGGGCAGGAAACGCTGCGGGACAAGTCAAAGGTGAGAGTGACGGAATAGAGGCGAAAATCGAGGATCGAACAGTGAAGATCGCTTGCTTTCAAACATCACCGAAGAGGACTCTGTCAGGAACTATCACGGCTTGCAGAGACGCCAATCTCGACGCTGCGGAACCACACAGCAGAATTAGCAAAATCATTATGGGCAAGACCATTGATGAGCTTCACAGAGAAATCCGTTGGCCGCTTTCATCGGTTGGGCCGAATTTTTTTTGGATCGGCTCATAAAAATATGACAGCACTTTTTTCGTGCGCTAGACTTTCACTTCCGCCCGGCGGAATTATGCCGACCTTCTTGAACTATTCGTATATTCAACTTCAATCATGAATCTCCCGCAATTCTCCATTCGTTACCCCGTCACCATCGCGATGATGATGCTCGGCATCGCCATTCTTGGCGTGATTTCATTCGATCGCCTGGGCACGGATTTGCTGCCGGCGATTTACAACCCGCGCATCGTCGTTGAGCTGCAATCCGGCGAACGCTCGCCGCAGGAAATGGAACAACGCTTTGCGCGCCGGCTCGAGGGTGAACTGGGCACGGTGAGCAAGGTTGTGGACGTGAGCGCCAGGTGCAGCCTCGGCCGCGTGCTGGCCACCGCAACGTTTAGTTGGGGCACGGACATGGATTTCGCGCTGCTGGACGTGCAGAAGAAAGTCGCGAGCTATGAATCCGATCCGGAAGTCAATCGCGTGACCATTGCGCGCTACGATCCGCAAGAAGAACCGATCATGATTTATGCCGTGCAGAGCAGCGGCGACCGCGATCTCGACGAGCTGCGCCGCATCGCCGAGAATGTCATCAAGCGTGGTTTGGAACGGTTGGACGGCGTGGCGCGCGTGCAGGTTTATGGCGGCCTCGTGCGCGAAGTGCGCGTCGAACTCGACGAATATCTGCTGGAAGCCTTTAACCTGACGCCCGCCGAGATTACCGCCAAAATTCGCCAGGCCAATGCCAATGCCTCCGGCGGCAGATTGGTGCAGCAGGACAAAGCCTATCTCATCAAAGGCATCGGCAATTATACCAGCGTGGAAGATGTCGCCGAAACCGTAGTCGGGTATAAAGCCGCTGCCAACGGCGCCAGCGCGGATAGCGCGGCTCTGGGCGTCCAGCAAACCGGCGCGCAATTCTCGCCGGACAGAGTGCCGATTTATCTATCCGAGGTTGCGCGGGTGAGCTACGCTCCGGAAGAGCGTACCGACATGGTCCGTTTGAATGGGCGGGAAAGCATCGGTTTTTATATTTATAAAGAAGCCGAAGACAACACCGTGCGTGTGGCCCAACAGGTCGCGGAAACCATCAGCCGCTTGCAGGCTGACTTGTCCGGTTTGGAATTCACCCTCATCAACAGCCAAGCCTCGTTTATTGATAACGCGATCGGCGAAGTGAAAAGCACGGCGATGATCGGCGCGCTGCTCGCTGTGCTGGTGCTCTATGCCTTTTTGCGCAGCCTGGGCGTGACTCTCATCGTCAGTCTTGCCATACCGATTTCAATTCTCGCCACGTTCACGCTGATGTATTTGCAGCAGCTCACGCTCAACATTATGACGCTGGGCGGGCTGGCGCTGGGCGCGGGCATGCTGGTTGATAATGCTATTGTCGTGATCGAGAATATCTTCCGCCGCCGCCAACTTGGCGAATCTGCCGAAACCGCGGCAGTCGCCGGCGCCAGCGAAGTGGGCGCCGCGATCTTTGCAGTCACGCTCACGACGATTGTGGTTT
Organism: Cytophagia bacterium CHB2; assembly: GCA_030263535.1. NCBI lineage: Bacteria > Pseudomonadati > Bacteroidota > Cytophagia > Cytophagia bacterium CHB2. Next base: position 8,486 of record SZPB01000091.1, on the reverse strand, counting down.
TTCTGCCGGTGGTTTATGTCGAAGGCATTGCCGCCGAGCTGTTTCGCGATCAAGCCTGGGTGGTGACGTATGCGCTACTCGCCTCGCTGCTGGTTGCGTTTACGCTGGTGCCGGTGCTGGCGGTCAAAACGCTGGCGAAAGACACCGCAGCTTTTCAACGCCGGCGCTTGCGCATTCCGATTTATGAAAAGACGCTGCAATGGGCGTTGCAGCATCGCGCTTTTGTGGTGGCCGCTGCGCTTCTGCTCATGGCCATCGCGGCGCTGCTTTTGCCCGTGGTGGGTGCGGAGTTCATTCCGCACAGCAATGAAAATCAAGTGCAGATCGATCTCGATTTGCCGCCCGGTACGCCCATGGAAAAAACCGCGGCGGTGCTCGCCGGCGTCGAGGATCGCATTCAACAGGTTTTAGGCGACAAGATCACCGCGCAGTTTGCCACGATCAATGTGAGATCGTCACAGAGCCTGTTCACGCAAGAAATGCAAGGCGGCGAGCATCTTGCCGGGGTCACGATCAATTTGGTCGAGGGCAAAAACGCTTTGACGCCGGAGAGCGCCATTGCCGCATTGCGGCCGCACATGAATCTGCCCGGCATCAATACCACCTTCCGCATTCGCGAGACCAGCTTGCAGCAAACCATTGGCAGCGGCGGCAAGCCGGTGATGGTCGAAGTACGCGGTCCGGAACTGCAAGCATTGCAGGAAATTTGCGTGCGCGTGAGTGAGGCGTTGCAAACCTTGCCGGGTTTGCACACGATCGAAACGAGTTTTCAGCGCGGCCGGCCTGAAATTAACTTGCGTATCGATCGCCTGCTGGCTGCCAGTTTTGGTTTGGATGTTCAACAAATCGGCCAGCGTGTGCGCGAGCGGCTTGCCGGCGAGGTGGTTTCGGATTTCTACAGCGCGGGACAGGATCGCAATATTCGCGTGACCTTTGCCGCCGCGACGCTAACCGAGCTGGCGGATATGCCGATTCGCGCGCCCAACGGCGCGGTTCTGCGCTTGCGCGATATCGCCGAACTCACGCCCGACGAAGGGCCGAGCGAGATTCAACGGCACAATCAATCGCGCATTGCCTATGTCACGGCGGAATTGGGCGAGGGCACAACCTTGAGCCGCGCCATCGCCGCGGTGAACAACACCCTTGCCGAAATTCCTCTGCCGCCGGATTACGAACTGCGCTTTGCCGGAGAAGAAGCCTCACGCGAGGAATCCTTCGATCAAATGAAGTTCGCGCTTTGGCTCTCGATCATTCTGGTCTACATGGTAATGGCGGCGTTGTTCGAGAATCTGCTGCACCCGTTCACGATTTTGTTGACGCTGCCGTTTGCCGGGGTGGGCGTGGTGTTTGCGTTTTTGTTGGTGGGCGAGCCGCTCAGCGTTATGGCTTATATTGGCGTGGTTTTGCTCGTCGGCATTGCCGTGAACAATGCCATCGTGCTGCTCGATTACATCAATCGTCTGCGCGCAGCCGGCATGTCGCGGCGCGCAGCGGTTCTGCAAGGCGGGCGCGATCGCTTGCGCCCCATTCTCATGACCACCGCAACCACGATTCTCGGGCTGTTACCGCTCACTATCGGCCTGGGCGAAGGCGCGCGTTTGCGCGCGCCCATGGCCATTGCTGTGATCGGTGGTTTGGTCACGTCAACATTGCTCACGCTGGTGGTGATTCCGGTGGTTTATGAGTTGATTGATGAGATTAGGCGCAAAACAACATAGAATTAAAACGCCCGCGAACAGGGTCTCCATTCGCGGGCATTTCCATTCCACAAAAATTTGGTTATTCAAGCAATACACTCATATTCCTGTCTCAATTCGATCCTGCCGGCTTGCCGCCATTTCCCGGCTGCTCTTGCGTGGTCTCGCCGTTGGTCATCTTCTCGATGCGCCTCTGGCGTTGCATCGGATTTTCCCGTTCCCGCTCGCGTTCTTTAAAAAGCTGGAAGCGCGTGGGCTGCGCTTGCGGCGGCCAGTGGTTGTTGCTCATGTCGGTGTCCGCCATTTCAAGAAAGGGGTCGAGCGTGACGCTCGCCACTTCTTTTTGCGTCGCGAACACTTTGCTGATCTGCTTGTCGTTGTAGCGCCAAATTTCGGCGGGAATGTGATGCACGTCTTGCGAGCCGTCTTTGTAGGTGAATTCCAAAATCAGCGGCGTCACCAAGCCGCCGAGATTCGAGAAGCTCAACTCGTAATAGTTGTAGCCCAAGCGCAGCAGTTTTTTTTCTTCCTCATCCAGCGTTGCCAGATAGCGTTCATACTCTTTTTTGTCGAGAATCGACACGGCAAACGGATCATATTTGTTGTAGAAATCCTGCGTTGCCGGGTCGCGCTCGACCATCGCCGCCGGAATCGCGGTTTGATTGCGAATATCGCCGATGAATTTCGGTTGATTCTGCTCGCCGGCTTTGGTGATCGCCTTCTCGATCTCCGGATCCTGCGTGTCGATGCGATACCATTTCACCGCCTCCAGCGCGACATCCACGTGATCAACGGTGTAAAACCAGCCGCGCCAGAACCAATCGAGATCCACGCCTGAAGCATCTTCCATCGTGCGGAACAAATCCTCCGGCTCCGGCTGCTTGAACATCCAGCGCTGCGCATACGTTTTGAACGCGAAATCGAACAGCTCACGTCCCATGATCGTTTCGCGCAAAATGTTGAGTGCGGTGGCGGGCTTGGCATAAGCATTATTGCCGAATTGCAGCAGCGATTCCGAATTCGCCATAATCGGCGTTTGGCCTTGCTTGTCGCCTTTCATGTAATCGACGATCTTGTAAGCCGGGCCGCGCCGCGAAGGATAATCGCGATCCCATTCCTGCTCGGTTAAGAATTGCAGAAACGTGTTCAACCCCTCATCCATCCACGTCCATTGCCGCTCATCGGAATTCACGATCATGGGGAAATAATTGTGCCCGACTTCGTGAATGATCACGCCGATCATGCCGTATTTTGTGCGCTCGGTGTAAGTGCCGTCCGGCTCGGGCCGGCCGCCGTTGAAGCAAATCATGGGATATTCCATGCCGATGCGGTCGGTGTGCACGGAAATCGCGACAGGATAGGGATAGTCGAACGTGTGCTTCGAATAAACCCGCAGCGTGTGCGCCACCACTTTGGTGGAATACTGTTCCCACAGCGGATTGCCTTCTTTGGGATAAAACGACATCGCCATCACCGTGCGGTTGCCGAACTTTACCGGCATGGCGTCCCAAATGAATTTGCGCGAAGTGGCGAAGGCAAAGTCGCGCACGTTTTCGGCGTGAAAGCGCCACGTTTTTTTGCTGGCAGCGCGCGACTTTTCGGCCTCGCGCGCCTCGGCCTCGGTCACGATCATCACCGGTGCGTTCGCGCTTTGCGCTTTTTGCCAGCGGCTGCGCTGTTCGGCAGTCAACACCTCGGCACTGTTTTGCAGCACGCCAGTGGCAGCAAGAATGTGATCCGCGGGCACGGTGAGACTCACTTTGTAATCGCCGAAGCACAGGGTGAACTCGCCGCTGCCGAGAAATTGTTTATGCTGCCAGCCCTGGTTGTCGCTGTAAACCGCCAGGCGCGGATAAAACTGCGCGATGGCGTAGAGATAGTTTTTATCCTCTGGAAAATATTCGAAGCCCGAGCGGCCGCCGATTTTCATGCGATCATTGATATTGTACCACCATTTGATCTTCAAGACAAAACGGCCTTGCGGGCCAAGCGGTTGCGGCAAATCAACGCGCATCATGGTTTTGTTGATGGTGAAGGGCAGGTCACGGCCGGCAGCGTCCTTCACATAGTCGATTTTAAAACCGCCGTCGAAGTCGTTGTGCAATTGCATCAGCGACTGAAAACTCATTTTATCGGAAATGCTGTTGGTTTGCGTCTTGTAGGTGTCGGAGTCGCGCGCGCGGCGGTTCTGATCGAGCTGCAGCCAGAGGTACGTCAGCACATCCGGTGAGTTGTTGTGATAGGTGATGGTCTCCGCGCCATAAAGACGTTGCGTTTCGTCGTCCAGCTCGATTTGCATATCGTAATCCGCGCGCTGCTGCCAATACAGATGGCCGGGCGCGCCTGAAGCTGCACGATAAACATTCGGACTGCGAAACTCTTCGTGCAACTGCCGGAATTTTTTCTCGGACTCGTTCACGGTTTTGTCGTCTTGCGCGCTGCCCGCAAATGGGCTGAGCGCCCACAACAGCAGGCTTGACAGGAACAGCATTTTGTTTTTCATCTTCTCACCTCACCGGAATTGATGAATGATTTATTGGAACGCAAATGCCATCTTTTTAACGTTCCCTACCTACGCAATCCTCATATCTTTTAAGCTGCTCACAATCTGAAAACGCGAAAACGCTTTTGCAACGGCTTGGCCGTTGCATTGAAAACCTCAATTGTTTCCAATATCCAAGGTTCTAGGCTGTTTATACTGACGAGGCGCTTACGGCTTCAACGTTGCGTCAGGAGAATTAGTGATACGCCCGCCGCCGCGCCCGAGATAAAAAGATTCCATGCGCGCGGCATGATCTTGAGAACGCGCAACGCCAGCCAGGAAAAGCCCAACACAACGCCGACGATCAGCAATTGCCCGATCTCCAGGCCGAGATTAAAAGCAAGCAACGGCGCCCAAATGCTCGCTTCCCGTCCCAGCAACGCACGCAAGTAATTCGAAAACCCCATGCCGTGAATCAATCCAAAACCGAGCACAAGCAAGTAACGCCACCGCAGATTGGCAGAATGATGAGAATCGGAGTTGCGCACGACGTTCAATACGCTGGTTGCAAAAATCGTAAGTGGAATCAGAAATTCCACGAGCGGTGCCGGCAAGAGCGGCCGGCCGATAACCGAGGCTGCCAGCGAGAGGGAATGGCCGAGGGTGAACGCCGTAACCAAAATGGCCAGCGTGCGCCATTGCTGCCAGGAATAAACCGCGCAGAGCGCCACGATGAACAACAAATGATCGTAAGCGCCCAAATCAGAAATATGTTCGAAGCCGAGTGTGAGGTAGGTTTGAAATTCCGACATTTGAGTTGCGAGACGCGCTTGTGTGCCGTATATTTGCTCGCCCGGGTAAAAACCATGCCGCAGGGTGGCGAGTAAACTAATCGAAAAAAAATGCAAAGCAAGCGAGAAATGCCCAAGCTCCGATTCAAGTTTTGCCTGGCGGTTTTGCCGGTTTTTCTGCTGGCGAGCGCGGTTTCAGGCATTCGACATCCCTTTTATGTCAGCATTTGCCAGATCGATCACAATTCTGAAGCAAAGTCGCTGGAGATCACGTTCAAAATTTTTACCGATGATTTGGAGAAAGTGCTCGAAGCTCAGGGGACCGGCAAACTCTATCTCGGCGATCCGCGCGAAGCGCAGGAAGCCGATCGCTACCTCTACAATTATCTCAAGAATCAAGTCGTGATTGTTGTCAATGGCGATACCGCAACGTTTCGTTATGTCGGCAAGGAAGTCGAGATGGACGTGACCTGGTGCTACGTTGAAATTGCGCCGGTGACGGAAGTAAAAAAGATTGCGGTCACCAACCGCATTTTGCTGGAGATTTATGAGGAGCAAACCAACCTCGTTCACGTCAAAGCCGGCGGAAGGCAAAAGAGCATGTTGTTGCGCAAAGGCAACGTGACGGATACGGTGGAGTTTTGAATTTTTGAATTGAAAACAATTCAAATTATCCCCAGCAGATTGAAACAACCCAGTAGATAAAATCCTGCCATCCGTTGGGTTGTTTCAATCCGTTGGAAAATTTTTCTTTGAAAGAATAGCATAGAATGCCAACTCCCATCAACCTCTATCCCATCGATGAGAAGAGCATCGCCATTGACTGGGATGACGGCCGGAAAACGAAATACGCTTTGCGCGAGTTACGCGGTAGTTGCCGCTGCGCGGTTTGCGTTGATGAAGTCACCGGCCAGCGCGTGGTTTTCCCCGAGAATGTCCCCGAAAACATCCGCGCGCTGGAAGCACGGCCGGTGGGGCGTTATGCGTTGCAATTCGTTTGGTCCGACGGCCATGATAGCGGGATTTATACGTTTGATTATTTGCGCGAGCTGGGGGCAAAACAATTTGATCGTGCGCGCTAAAATCAGGGTTGAAACTTGACAAGGAATGTACTATCTTGCCAGCCCAATCAAAAAACGCTGGCTTACAGAAATCGGATCAAAAGCTAGCAAATTAATGAGATAGAAGTCAAGCTAGAGTTTCAACTCAACTGCATTTTCATGAAAATTTATCTCGAAACCTACGGCTGCCAGATGAACGAATACGACTCCGAGTTGATTCGTTCGATCTTGCGCAGCCATAAACATGAGTTCACCGAGGCCGAAGACCAAGCCGAAGCGGTATTGTTGAACACCTGCGCCATTCGCGAAAACGCGCACGAGAAAATCTATCACCGTCTCGATCATCTCAAAGGCTTGAAGCGGCGGCGCAAAGGCGATCTCGTCATCGGCATTCTCGGTTGCATGGCGCAAAATCTTCGCACCGAACTGGCGGAACGCGCGAGTATCGTTGACATCGTTGCCGGCCCGGACAGTTACAAACGTCTGCCGCTGCTGCTCGAATCGACGCGCGGCCATCAGGAAAAAGGCTTCGATTTTTCCCTCTCCGAATACGAAACCTATTCCGACATCGCGCCGCAGCGCCGTCCGGGTGTGAATGCCTGGATTGCGATCATGCGCGGCTGTGATAACTTCTGCACCTTCTGCGTCGTGCCTTACACGCGCGGTCGCGAGCGCAGCCGCGAGCCGCAGAACATCGTCGCGGAAGCCGAACGCATTGCCGCCGAAGGCTTCAAGCAAATTACGTTGCTCGGGCAGAATGTGAATTCGTATCGCTACGAGCAATATGATTTCGCCGATCTGCTGGAAATGGTGGCCGAAGTCGAAGGCATCCAGCGCATTCGTTTCACCTCGCCGCATCCCAAAGATTTTCCGCGCAAGCTGCTGCATGCGATGGCGCGGAATTCCAAGATTTGCAAGCATATTCATCTGCCGTTGCAAGCGGGCAGCAACAGCGTGCTGGAGCGCATGAATCGCAATTACACCAGGGAAGAATTTCTCGATTTGGCAGCGGAGATACGCGACACGGTGCCGGAAATTTCGCTAACTACCGACATCATTTGCGGCTTCTGCGGGGAAACCGAAGCGGATTTCGATGACACGCTGCGTATGGTCGAGCAGGTCGAATTCGATTCCGCGTTCATGTTCAAATACAGCCAGCGCAAGCAGACGATTGCCGAACGCAAGTTTGCCGACGATGTTCCGGAAGAAGTGAAAGTCGCGCGCCTCATTCGCTTGAGCGAGTTGCAGCGTGAAATTTCGCTGAGGCGCAACGCCCTGGAACTCGGCAAAACGCATACGGTGCTGGTCGAGGAAGTCAGCAAGAAGAATAAAGAGCAGTGGCTAGGCCGCACCGATCAAAACAAAGGCGTGGTTTTTTCCGGCCATGCGCATCCCGGGGATTTTGTGAACGTGAGGATCGAGTCTTACGGCACGAATACCCTGCTCGGCTCGGTTGTCGGAGATTATCGCTATCGTTTTCGGATTCAGCAGGAAATGCAGGCGTGTTGCGCCTGAGCGGGGCGCTTTTCGGAACGAGATTGTTTAATGGGCTATCAATGGGATTCAAAAAGGCGGAAGCCAACCTGAAGAATCACGGGGTTGATTTTGCCGATGCCACCGGAGTTTTTAAGGATGATTATGCCTTGTCTCTGCGCGAAGAATTCATTGATGGCGAGCAACGGTTTGTCAGTATTGGCCTAGATTTTTTAGCGCGCATAATCGTCGTTGTCTATACCTATCGGGGCGATGATATTCGAATCATTTCAGCAAGATTGGCGACCAAAAGAGAACGGAAAGCCTATGAAGACAAAAGAATATGATTTTACTAATGCCAAGCGCGGCGCGATCGTGAAGTCTCCCAAGGGCAAAACCTTAGTCTCGATTCGCCTCGACAATGATATTCTCGAAGGGTTTCGCGAACAGGTACATAGCGCCGGCGGTGGCGACTACGAATCTCTCATCAACGAAGTATTGCGACGCCATCTTCGCGAACAGGGTCGTGGCCTTGAAAAAACGCTGCGAAAAATCATTCGTGAAGAGTTAAGCTCGATGGCGAAACGAGCCGCCTAAACATTAACGGAATCCGCGCGAACATGCCTAATCTCAATCCCTACGACTTTTACAACATCGAGGCCTCCTTTTCTGATGAAGAGAAAGCCGTGCGCGATCAGGTGCGCGAGTTCGTGCAAAAAGAAGTGAAACCGGTTATTCGCGATCACTTTCGTGAGGGCACATTTCCCGCGCGTTTGATCAAGCCGATCGGCGAAATGGGATTGCTGGGCGCGAATTTGTCGGGTTATGGCTGTCCGGGCTTGAACAACGTCGCTTACGGCCTCATCATGCAGGAGTTGGAATTCGGCGACAGCGGCATTCGCAGCTTTGCCTCGGTGCAGGGCGCGCTGGTGATGTATCCCATCTGGGCATTCGGCAGCGAAGAACAGAAGCAAAAATATCT
>SZPB01000090.1 GCA_030263535.1 Cytophagia bacterium CHB2 | reverse complement strand
TACGGTGGTTACAAAATGAGCGGCTTCGGCGTGGAGAGCGGCATGGCGGCATTCGAGTTCTATTCACTAAGCAAAAGCGTGTGGGTGGATTTGAGTTAAATTCCATCCACGAAGATTATTCCCACTGTCGCGTTTTAACCTCGAATCGCTTCGCAAAGATTATGAACTCCTCTCGCAATCTTGCTACTCGTTCTTCGGCATATCCTGCTCGACTCAAGACGGACGAACGCCCCAAGCTCGACTTACCACCTTCACGATTTGAACAAATCCTGGAATTCTTCTCCGGTCTGGGGGTGCTGGCATTTGGCTTGATGATGCTGCAATTCTGGTTCTCGCTGCCTGAAAAGATCCCTACACACTTCGGCGCTACAGGTGAACCCGATGGCTGGGGCAGCAAATATATGCTTCTTGCACTTTTCTTGTTGGCAGTCGTTCTTTATATCGGATTGACGATTTTGCGTCGCTATCCGCACAAATACAACTATCTCTGGCCAATCACAGCGCAGAATGCCGCCGCGCATTATCGCCTCGCGCGCCAGCTCGTCGGTTTCTTGAAATGCACGATGGTGTGGATGTTCGCTTACATTGCCTGGCAAACGATACAAACAGCGCTCGGCAATGCCACGGGATTGAGCCTCGCCTTTTTGCCCTTTGTGCTGGTGCTGGATTTTGGTACGATCATCTTTTACTTGATTAAAGCTTCTCTCATACGTTAAATCCATCCAAAAATTCGCCACAGCCACATCGACTCTGGGCCTGGCGAGGTTAAACGGTGGCATCGAGTATCTGATTGATATAGAAAGAAAGTTAAGTCCGAAATCAAGACATCAAAGGCATAACATGTTCCCCGAAATTTTCATTCTCTCCGCTGCGCGCACGCCGTGCGGCAAATTTGGCGGCGCATTTACGGAACTGACCGCGCCCGAGTTGGGCGCGTTTGCCGCCAAGGCTGCATTGGAGCGCGCGAAGGTTGCGCCGGATCAGATCAACGAAGTGATCATGGGCAATGCGCGGCCGGCAGGCGTCGGCCCGAACCCCGCACGGCAGATTGCCAAGCGCGCCGGCGTGCCATACGAAATTCCGGCCTACACCGTCAACAAAGCGTGTGGCTCGAGTCTGCGCGCGTTGCTCAATGCCGTGCAAACACTCAAATGCGGCGATGCCGAAGTCCTTCTCGTGGGCGGCGCTGAGAATATGAGTCGCGTGCCGTATTTGCTGATGAAAGCGCGCTGGGGCTATCGCCTCGGCAACGAGAAGCTCGTTGATGGCATGTATCAAGACGGCTTTCTTTGTCCGCTCTGCGGTCAAATCATGGGCGAAACCGCTGAGACCCTCGTTACCCAATACAACATTTCGCGCGAGGAACAAGATCGCTTCGCGATGGAAACGCAGCGTCGTTGCGAGGCGGCGCGCAAATCACATCGCTTTGATGATGAAATCGTTCCTGTTGAGCTCACAACCGGCAAGGGTGAAAAGAAGATCATCACTGCTGACGAACACCCGCGTGACGGCGTAACCCTGGAGTCGCTGGCGAAACTGCCGCCGGTGTTTAAAAAAGACGGCAGCGTGCACGCCGGCAATTCCTCGGGCATGGTGGATGGCGCTGCGGCGCTGGTGCTAGCCACGGAGGATTTTGTAAAAAGAAATAGCTCTCCTGTGTTGGCGCGCATCGTGGGCTATGACACTGCGGGCGTCGATCCGGCGATCATGGGCATCGGGCCGGTGCCGGCGATGCGAGCGCTACTGAAGAAACACAATCTCAAACTCGAAGACATTGATCTCATCGAATTGAATGAAGCATTTGCTGCGCAAGTGCTGGCATGCGATCGCGAGCTGCATTTCGACATGTCGAAATTGAACGTGAATGGCGGCGCCATCGCGCTGGGCCATCCCATCGGCGCGACCGGCGCACGCATCACCGTGACACTCGTGCATGAGATGCTCAAGCGCAAATCGCGTTACGGCATATCGACATTGTGCATCAGCGGCGGGCTGGGGATTGCGTTGCTGGTTGAGAGAGCATAGAATTGGAGTAGTGGAGTATTGGATCGATGAGATTGTTTTCTGCTTCATCACTCCAGCAATCCATTACTCCAATATTCCGTTTTGAGTCATCTTCACGTTGAAAGCGAATCAACGGAATGAACTACCAATTCCTTCAAATTGAGAAACAGGACGCCATCGCCCTCCTCCGCTTCAATCGTCCCGAGCGCCTGAATGCGTTTGATGCGGAGATGGGGCAGGAAATCTGTGCGGCACTACGCGCTTTGCTGGATGACGACGGGGTCCGGGCCGTCATTCTCACCGGTAACGGCAAGGGGTTTTGCGCCGGCGCGGATATTCATTATCTGAGCGAACTGGCTACGGCCAAGGACATTGCGCGTGGCCGTGTGTTGGTAGAATCCGGCAATGAAATCGTCACCATGATTCACGCCGCCGAGAAGCCGGTGATCGCGGCGATCAACGGCCCGGCTGCCGGCGGCGGCGCGGGTCTTACGCTGGCGTGTGATTTTCGTTTGATGGCGCAAAGCGCAAGCCTCGGCTTCACATTCATTCGCATTGGCTTGCATCCCGATCTCGGCTGCACATATTTTTTGCCCCGGCTCACCGGCCCGGCAAAGGCAGCAGAATTGTTGATGAGCGGAGAAATGATTGGCGCCGATGAGGCTTTGAAATTGCATCTCATCAACCACATCATTCCGGATGCGGAATTGCTGCCGGCTGCAATGAAACGGGCTGAATCACTTGCCGAAAAATCGCCATTGGTTCTGCGCCTGCTCAAAAAAGGCTTGCAGCAAAGTCATGGGCAATCTCTCGATGCCATGTTGAAATATGAAGTGTATGCGCAGAGCTTGTGTTTTGAATCGCCGGAGGCGGCTGGAGCTATCGAAAAATTTTTGGCATCGCGTAAGAAATGATCAAACAGAAATAGCAAGGTTTTTTGGACGCAGATTGCCACAGATTCACGCAGATTAAAACTCCGAGCAAATCAGATTTGATCCGTGGCCAAAAATTTCGGTTCCAGCTCATTCGGGTTACGCTTTCGCACAGAATCATTCCGGGAACTTTTGCCCGCCCGCTGTTATTTTGAAGCACACTCCGGAGGTAAACACCATGATCGACTTCTCCCTTTCCGAAGATCAGCAGCAATTCCGCGCCCTGGCGCGCGAATTCGCGCAAAATGAAATCCGCCCCGTAGCCGCGCAATTGGACGAAGATGAAAAATTTCCCGAAGAAGTCTGCCGCAAAGCCTGGGAACTGGGATTGATGAACGTGCATGTGCCCAAAGAATATGGCGGGCTGGGCTTGGGCGTTTTGGAGGAATGTTTAATTTCCGAAGAGATCGGCTGGGGCTGCACCGGCGTGGGCACGACCACGACCTGCAACACACTCGCAATCGCGCCGGTTATTGTTGCCGGCAATGACGATCAGAAAAAAAGATTTCTCGCCCCGCTCACCGAAGAATTCTCGTTCTGTTCTTATGCCGTCACCGAACCCGGCGCAGGCAGCGATGTGCAGGCGATCAAAACCACGGCGAAAAAAATCGGGAATGATTACGTGATCAACGGTCAGAAAATGTGGATCACCAACGCCGGACACGCGCGCTGGTTTTTTGTGATTGCCTACAGCGATCAAAGCAAGGGGTATAAGGGCATCAGCGGCTTCATTGTACCGGCAGACACGCCGGGCGTGAAAATCGGCAAGCACGAACCCAAGCTCGGCCAGCGTTGCTCGGACACGCGCGGCGTTACTTTTGAAGAAGTGAAAATCCCCGCTGCGAATTTGCTCGGTAAAGAAGGCGATGGCTGGAAAGCGGCGATGGCCGCGTTCGATCATTCGCGGCCAGTGGTTGCGTCAATGGCCGTTGGCCTGGCGCGCGCCGCGATGGAGCATGCTGCGAACTATGCCAAAGAAAGAAAGACCTTCGGTGTACCGCTGGCTGCTCACGAGGGCGTGAGTTTCATGATTGCCGACATGGCGCGTGACATTGAAGCCGCGCGTTTGCTCACCTGGCTGGCGGCCTGGACCATCGATCAAGGCAAACGCAACACCCTGCAAGCCGCGTACGCCAAATGCGCCGCTGCCGACACTGCCATGCGCGTGGCCACCGACGCCGTGCAAGTGTTCGGCGGCTATGGCTTCTCGCGCGAGTATCCCGTGGAAAAGCTCATGCGTGACGCAAAGATTTTCCAAATCTATGAAGGCACCAGCCAGATTCAGCGGTTGATCATTGCGAAGGAGATTTTTGAGCGCAGTTAGTATGCTGTTGCCTTCATTAGTTCATTCGGAATGTCATCCAGAAAGGATCTTGTGAAGTAACCTGCAATCTGCCTGCAACTTCACAATATTCTTTCTGGATGACAGCCGTGTGCTGCGCCAAGGTTGAAGATCAAAGCGGAATGCTCAAACAATCATCACTCTTCAATCCTCTATCCTCAATCTGATTCATCATTAATCACTTCTTCTCCTCTTCCAGCCTGCCGGCGCGCTCGGCTTCTCTCGCTGCCGGCCAAGCGCGCGGTTTGCCGGTTTTCTCGTCGATTGGCATCTCGCGTTTGGTACGGCCCACGAACGTTTCATCTTCCGAGGCCAAATAAACCAGCGAAGCCACCAACACGACATTGTTTCTCAAATCGTCAAAAACGAGTTTGTCGTAAGTATCGCGATTGGTGTGCCAGGTGTAGATGCCGTAGTTCCACCGGTTCGCGCCCAGACTAAAACCCGGCGCGCCCAGCGCGACAAAAGCGGCATGATCCGAGCCGCCGCCGGCCGGCATACCGGCAAAATCAAACTTGATATGATCCGTCACCTCGCTCGGCACGCGCGCCAGCCAGCGCGCCAGCGACTCGCCGGCATCGATGTAGCCCGAACCGGACATGCGTTCGATGCGTCCCGTGCCGTTATCCTGATTGAACAACGCTTGCAGCTTTGCCACGATCTCGGGATGATCTTTCACAAACGCGCGAGAGCCGTTCAAGCCCTGCTCTTCACTGCCCCAATGTCCGGCGAGAATGGTGCGCTTGGGATTCGGATAAACTTTTTTAAGAATGCGCATCGCCTCCATCATGAGAATCGTGCCCGAGCCATTGTCGGTCGCGCCCGAGGCGGCATCCCAGGAATCGAAATGTGCGGAGAGCATGACATACTCATCGCTTTTTGCGCCGCCGCGCAATTCGCCGAGCGTATTATATGCCGGCGTTTCGCCGGTGAATTTTGCTTCAGCCACCAGGCGAATGCGGGGATTGGCGCCGTTCTCTGTCAGGCGATAAACCAAGCCATAGTCTTCCAGGCTCAAATCAATCGTGGGGATTTTCTTGGTATTCGCGCCAAAAATTTTGTTCACGCCATAGCCGTTTGACCAGTTCGAAGCGATGAGGCCTGCTGCGCCCGCGGCTTCCAACGCCAGCGCAAGTTTCTTGGCATCGAGGCCGGTTTTTTTGAGGCGCGCCTGCCATTGCGAGCGCAACGTATCACGCTCAACTTTCATTTTATCGAAGGATTCCTTGGTCGCGAATTCTTCCCAATCTTTATCCGGGCGGCCGGTGGGGTGCAGCATCGAAATCAAGACGAATTTGCCCTTGACGTTGGGCAGCCATTGCTGAAACGCCACTGAGTCCGCTGCCTGCGCCAGAATAATTGTTCCTGCCTGAATGCCGTTCTTCGACGTGCCGGGACTCCACGCCAGCATCGTGCCTTCCAGCGTGCGCACGCGCGGCGAGAGCAAATCAATGTGTGTGATGCCGCGCTCCCAGCCGAGCCATTTGCCCCATTGCTCGTTGCGCGCTGCGATGCCCCAACCGGTGTAGGTCGCCACCGCCCAGTCATGCGCCTTTTGCATTTGCGGCGTGCCCGTCAGCCGTGGCCCGATGACATCCAACAACTCGTGCGCCAGCTTTTCCAAGTGTGAATTCTTTTGGGCTTCATGCCAGATTTTTTGCAAGATGCTGTCTTGCGTTGCAAATGTTTGGCTGCGCGCCGGCAGGTTGAGCAACACGAGAATCAACAAGCTTCGCGACAGGAATCGCATATATGCTCCCTTCGTGAAATGAGTTGGGGTATTGGTGAATTTGACGGGTTAAGGCCATTTTTCGCTTTTTCTGAATTTGATTTTCACAAGATTGTACAAACTTTTTGTTCGCAATCCAAAGACTTCTGTTGAGTGGATTTGCGTCTAAAAAAATAAATCCTATATTCGCCCACAGCACGCGAAGCGCCAATCTGCGCTCGAAAATCTAACTTCAGTGTAAAGGAGGAAGAGTATCATGTCCCAACGCATTTTCTGTGCTGCCTTTGCCGTTTTACTTGCGGCCTCAGCTTTCGCGCAAGAAACATCCCGGCCGGTGCATACTTATTCCATCGTTGCGCGTGATCCGGCCACGGGTCACATGGGCGTGGCCGTGCAATCACATTGGTTTTCTGTTGGCTCGCTGGTCACGTGGGCGGAAGCGGGCGTGGGCGCGGTGGCCACGCAATCGTTTATCGATCCCGCCTACGGCCCGCTCGGTTTGCAGTTAATGCGCGCGGGCAAAAACGCAAAGCAAGCGCTGGCCGCGATCATTGCCTCTGATCCCGGTGAGGCGGTGCGGCAAGTGGCCATGATCGACGCACAAGGCAATGTTGCGGCGCACACCGGCAGCAAGTGCATCCCGGCGGCCGGGCATTATGTCGGCGAAAAGTTTTCCGTGCAAGCCAATCTCATGTTGAACGACAAGGTCTGGCCGGCGATGAAGGAGGCGTATCAAAAAACTTCCGGAGATCTTACCGACAAAATGCTGGCGGCGATGGATGCCGCGCAGGCCGTGGGCGGCGACATTCGCGGCAAGCAATCCGCTGCAATTTTGATTGTGAGCGGAACGAGCACCGGCCGGCCGTGGGCCGATCGCGTGATGGAATTGCGCGTCGAAGATCATCCCGAGCCGCTGATGGAATTGCGGCGGCTGGTGCACGTGCATCGCGCTTATCAGCACATGAACGCCGGCGATCTCGCGGTGGAACACAATGACATGGAAAAAGCGCTGGCAGAATACGGCGCCGCGCAAAAAATGATGCCGGACAATCTCGAGATGGCTTATTGGACGGCAACCTCGCTGGTCAACGCCGGCCGCCTGGAGGAATCACTGCCGCTGTTCAAAAAAGTTTTTGCCGGCGATCCAAATTGGGCGGAATTGACACCGCGTTTGCCGGGTGTGGGATTATTGAATGTTGATGAGGCGGGGATGAAGAAGATTCTGGGAGTCGCGCCGAAAGCAAAAAAGTGAACTCATCTCGCATCCGCGTGTGGCTTTCTTACGCAGTCACAAAGGCGGCATCTTATTCCGCAGAGGGTGCCTGCTCCAAATGCACAAGTGTGACAACGGTTTCTTCTTTGGGACTCGAGAGAACGACGCTGGTGCGGGTGTTTTTTACGCCCGGCCAGGATTGAATGCGCGAGAGAAGTTTTTCAAGAGTGGCGGTGGATTGGGTTTTGATTTTCAGGATATGCGAGCCTTCACCGGTGACGGCATGGCATTCAAGAATTTCAGGCTCGGACTGTGAGGAGCCGATAATTTGCGAATAAAAAACCGAGGATTCGGCCATCACAAAGATGAATGCGGTCAAGCCCAGGCCGACTTTCCTGCTGTCAACCACGGCGTTGTAACTGCGAATGACGCCGCGTTCTTCCATTTTGCGCAGCCGCTCGCTCACCGCTGGAATTGAAAGTTTCACATGCTCGGCCAGCTCATTGCGTTTGGTGCGGCCGCGTACTTGCAAAATCTTGAGAATCTTAATGTCTATCTCGTCTAGTTTTTCTGCTGACATGTTGCGTGCCTGATAGGTTACTGTTCCGTTCTTTAAACCGCTAATCAACGCGAAAGGCCGCTAATGCTTTTTAATTCGCGATGATTCGCGTCTATTCGCGGTTGGAGATTGGGAGAGTTATTTAATCGCCGACCCCAAGTAGAACTAATGCAAAATCGATCACGCTGCCAGGGATGAGGTGATTAAATCTTAATGCACATATTTGGGGGCCTGGGCTTGCAACAACGCCGCGATTTTAAGCGCCAACTCGGTGCAATCCGGCGATTTTGCGATGATGGCATCCGCAGCCCACGAACGAAAACTGAATTGAAAAGCGGAATCGGAAGTATTGACCACGATCGGGATCGGCAAGCGCAAAGAAGCGAGCGTGCCGATCAAATCAAAACCGCCCATATCCGGCAGTTGCACATCCGCAACAACCAGGTCGATTTTCTCACACGAAAAAATGGCCAGCGCCTCCCGGGCCGAGTGTGTGCAAACAACGCGATATCCCTGAGATTCCAGTTTTGTTTTGCAATTCAAGCATTGTTCCAAATCTTCATCAACGAGCAACACTGTCGCGGCTTCCGTCCGTGGTGCAGATTTCATCATTCGCGCTCCTGAGGTATAAACCGAATCAACGCACACATCCTTTGTGTGAGAGGTTAAACCATAAATTTGAATGAGATGGCGCGAATATATATTCTTGAAAACATATTGTCAATAAAAATTTCATTTTTTTATTATTTTTAGACAAAAAAACTAATAATTAAAAATTATTCTGGAAATTGATCTTAATATATTCTGTAAATCCCGCTCTTCAATTAACTCAATCGCATCCGGCAGCGATAGCCAACGCCGGTCACGCAAAAAACTCTCTTCCCAAGAATCGAGTACTTGAGTTACCTGCAACAAAAAGACCTTGACATGGCAGACGCCGCCCCACTTTTCATAGGCATACTCGCCGATTTCATCCGGGTGCAGAATGCCAGTCACACCCGCTTCTTCCAGCGCTTCCTTCGCCGCAGATTCGGCCGGTGACAAATCCGGCTCGACAATGCCTTTGGGAATGATCCAGCGTTTACGGCGCCGCGAGGTGATCAACAAAACCTCCACCTCATTCCCGGCAATGCGATAAGGCACAACGCCGGACTGATTGAACAAATAGTTTTTATCAAACAGGCTTGTCATGATGCGCGCGGCGAATTGTTGTCAACAAAATCGTGCTCTATATATCCATTCTTCGCATCAGATGCAAGCGCTGCGTTCGCTGCCGCGCTTGGAAATTTTTAAGCACAGTGCACAAAAAATCACCGTCATATTGAGCAAATATTCCCATTCTAAAAAATCGTGCGGAACTTTACTCAATTTTATCCGTAATTTTGTGCAACTTAGCAGTTGAGATGAGACATCAAACGTGGAGGTTGGGATGTCCTATTCAAAATTTTGGACAGCGCTTATACTGTGCGCGTCTGCAGGACTTGTGCTGGCGCAAGAGAAAGACAAGCCAGCGCCCGGTTATGAGGATTTGGACAACGATTTCAAAATCGACACCGGCTCAACCTTTCGCATGCGCGTGGAAGTTGATGCCGGCAAAGTGCGTGTTTCGCGCGGCCACAGCAAGGACAGGGTGAAAGCGCGCCTGTTTTACGATCGTGAGGAATACGAACACACGTTTCGCTATAATGAAAAACGCAACGCGCTGGAAATCATTCTCGACAAAACCCGCTGGATTGGCAAGCATGACAATCACGAGGCGGGTGAACTGGATCTGGAGTTGCCCACCGGCGGAGACATGGATTTGGATTTCAAAATCAAAGCCGGCGAAATTGAAATGCAACTGGGCGGTTTGAGTCTCGCGGACTTTTCGCTGGAGACCATTGCTGGCGAGGTCAACCTCGATTTTGATGAGCCGAATCAAAGAGAGATGACCAACCTTTTTCTCAACACAAAAATCGGCGAGTCGAATTTTCGGCGATTGGGCAATGCGCGTTTTCGCAATGCCGAAATTGACGGCGGCATCGGCCAGTTGACCATTGATTTCAGCGGCGATTTACTCAAAGATGCGATTGCGAATGTCGATCTCGACATTGGCGAAACCACGATCGTGCTGCCGCGCGAATCCGGCACACGCCTGTCGATTTCAAAATTCATGTTTCTCTCACATTTTGAGCCGCCCCGCGATCTGCGCAAAGATGGCCGGTATTATTATTCCCAAAACTATGATGACGCCAAGCAAAACTTTCAGTTGAGCATTAGTGCGGGCATTGGCGAATGCCGCATCAAACAGGACTAGTTCGCGGCGCCTTGATTTTTAGGAGTGGCTCCTTCGAAGTGTCAGACGAATCTTGTGAAGTACTCGCCAATTTGCCTGCGATATCACAAGATCCTTGCTGGATGACATTCAAAGTTGGATAAATCTTTCAGGGTAACAGTGTACTCGTTCATCGTCAATGTCAAGATATCGCCGCACACATCATCGCAAAATAAAATTGTGCGCCATCGGGCAGTGCTCAACTTGAAATCAAAGACGGCAACCTAAATCCGGAATCGAACCATGAAAACCTCCTTTTCCAAAATCGTATTGTGCGCCCTGGTTTTGCTGCTGGCGGATGGGCAAGCGGGTGAATTGCGTGAGCGTTTTGAGAAAAGCTATGCGCTCGCGCGCGGCGGCAGCTTCACATTGGATAATACCAACGGCGCGGTGCATATTGTCGCATGGGATCGCAACGAAGTAAAGATTGAAGCGGAAAAAGTCGCGCATGCCCGGCGCGAAGAAGATGCGCAGAAACTGCTGGAAGCCACCGAGATTGTCGTGCGACAGGGCAGCAATTCTGTTGATGTAAAAACGCGCACCCCGCGCTCCAAAGACTACGGCGATAGTTTCTGGAGCTGGGTGTTTGGCAGCGGCAACGGCGGCGTCGCGGTGACCTATTGGATTTCAATACCCAAAGACGTCGATGTCAAAATCGAAACCGTCAACGGCCAGATCAATGTGCGCGAGATTTCCGGGCGCATTGAATTGGAAACCACCAATGGCGGTATCGAAGTCGATGAAGCAGAAGGCAGCGTCTCTGCGGCCACCACCAACGGCAAAATTCGCGTCGCGCTGGCAAAGGTCACGCCCTCGGAAACCATGAACTTTGAAACCACCAATGGCGGCATCACGGCGGAATTTCCGAGTGATTTCAGCGCCAACATCTCGGCGCGCACGACAAATGGCAAGGTGAATTGTGAGTTTCCGTTGGTGATGCAAGGCCGCTTCGGACGGAACGAATTGGAAGGAAAAATCGGCAGCGACGGCGGCCGGGTCTACTTGCGCACCACCAACGGCTCAATTTCGATCCTGAAAAGATCCTGACGGCTAACCACAACGAATACGTAAAAAAACGCCCGGGCGCTTGAAGCTTCCGGGCGTTTTAGTTTTATTGTCAAATTCCATCAAAAAACAAACGGCGGAGACGAATATATCGCCTCCGCCGTTCCAGGAAAGGAGGGGTGGATGGAAACTTGATGTTCTTCAGGATTCAGCTTTATTCACAGCTTCTTCTCGCCGTGCGCCAAATCCGCTTACAAGATACATGCCACCACTGCTTTCCTGTTTTATGAAGTTTCACTAACCTGCTAAACTATTAAAAATGGATTTTCCCTGCCATTTCTTTGAATTTTTCGCGCCTCGCGCGTTTACGATTCGCACGCGACGGCAAAAATCGCGCTAGCCGCGTGTGCCGGGCTGAAACAACGCAATTACAAAAATGGCGTTCGCGCGCTTCAATCCTTGCCGGTCTTGGCCACGCCGATATATAAATACCTGTTGAGTAAATTCACATACTCACTCCAGCGGCTTCCCGCAGCCCTTTCTTTTTTGTAAATGCGATCAATGGCGTTCATCTTGGAATCGATTTCATCGGCATAATACAGCAAAAACCCTTCAGGAATCATCGGCACCACCGGTGAGGCTTGCTCCAATGCGCCTTGATGGCTGAGAATCAAATGTTGCAACTTCATCGCCAATTCGTGCGGGAATTCCGGAAACTGCGCGATTTTATTGGCAACCATTTGCGCGCCAATCACAATGTGACCCAGCAGGCGGCCGGCGTCGGTATAATCGAACATCGGGCCTTGATTGTAAGAATCCACCTTGCCGATATCGTGCAACAGCGCGGCCGTCACCAACAAATCGCGATCAACCTGCGGGTAAATTTTGGCAAGGCGGTCACAAATGGCGGCAATATTGAGCGTGTGTTCGAGCAGCCCGCCCAGATAGCCGTGATGCCACTTCTTGCCCGCCGGCACGGCGCAAAAGTCCTTGACAAAGCTCTCCTCAGCAAACATGCGGCGCAACAATGCCAGCAGCGACGGCTGCGCGACGCTTTCGATCATCTTCTGAAAGCGCTGCCAGAGTTGCCCGCGATCCTCCGGTGTTGACGGCACGAGTTGCATGAGATCGACATCGTCATCGTCGCGCGCCGCGCGCATTCTATCGACGCGAATCTGCTTTTGACTCTGATATTCTTCGAGCGTGCCGGCGACCTTGACGATCTGCCCGGCTTCGGCGGTGACGGTTTCAAGATTATCCCACATCACGCCGGACATGTGATTGGTGACGTCGCTTAGCTCCAGCGCCAAGTAAGGCTCTCCGTTTTTCTTCGCCCGGCGCTCTTTTTTGGTGAGCACGAGAAAGGTGGTGAATTGTTCTCCCAACAACAGATCGTTGAGCCTTTTCATGTTTTGCTCCGTTCGGAATGGTTTAAACTGCGGGAAAATTAAAGCAAACTCTGCTTAAAAATGCAAGCACAGAATTACGGAACAGCCCCCGTGCCTTGACAAATGCTCGATTCGTGACTATCTTGCGCCCCAAAAACGTGTGAGCATAGCAATTTGCCGGAGGAAGGAAAATGAGCCAGCGGCTAGCTTCGTACTGGTCGGGCAAAAGTGTTTTGATTACTGGAGCATCTTCGGGTTTGGGCGCGGCTGTTACCGAAGCGCTCGCGCCTTATAACATCAAATTCGGTTTGCTCAGCCGGCGCGCAGCGCCCATGGAAGAGCTGGCCGCCAAACTCGCGCACACCGGCAGCACATTTTGGATTCGCGCCTGCGATGTTCGCGAGCGCGAGCAGGTAGTTGCCGCGGTCAACGCATTTCATCAAAACGCCGGCCGCCTGGATGCAGTCTGGGTCAACAGCGGCGTCAGCCTTGATACTTCGTTTCGGCGCTGGACGTGGGAAAATGCCGATGCCTTGCTCAACACAAATCTGCACGGCGCCATTTACACCACAATTGCAAGCCTGCAAATCATGGCGCCGCAAAAATCTGGAACGATTATCGGCATTGGTTCAGCCGCTTCGATGCGGGGTTTGCCTTATCGCAGCTTGTACAGTCTGAGCAAAATCAGCCTGGCCTATTTTCTCGAAAGCCTGGCCGTCGAGCTGCCGGATATTCAATTCACCATGATTCACCCCGGCTTTGTCGACACGCCGATCAATCGAGGCAATCCCAGACGTTTTTGGTTATTATCCCCGCCTCAAGCCGCGCGGCTGATGATTACCGCCGTTGCCAAGCGAAAGCATCTTTATATCTATCCCTGGCGCATGAGTTTGTTGTATCGGCTCGTACGCATGGCGCCGGTAGCGTTATACGTAAACGCCGCACGCAAATTGATGCACTTGAGTAAACCGGCGCGATAAAGAGCCAACCACGACAACCCGGGAAAGAAGCCAAGCGCTGAGTTGTTGAGTAATTGTTTGCATTTCGTGGCATACTTCACGACATTTGCGCCTGACAACTAGTTCGATCGCAAAGGAGAATTCAAGGATGAAGACTTCCTCACATGCCGGTTGGTCGCGCTGGCTCGACGGCATGTTTTGCCGCGGCATGCAGGCCATTGCCGGCCGCCAGGAGGGAAAATTCCCGCCACGGTTTCTGGATCTTTCAGAACACAACGTTTCTGATCCTCACTTACTTTTCCCTGAGCCGCCTGCGCTGGCAAGCGACGAAATTCGCGGCGCGGCGTGGGAACGGCAAGGCAAGTGCTGGCGCCGTGATTTTACTTTCCCCTCGCCGCTGCCCACCCTGCACCGCAAGAATGATTTTGTTTTTGTGCGAACCTATGCGCCCGAGCGGCAACTGCATCTTCCGGCCGTGATCGTGTTGCATGGTTTGATGAGTATCTCAACCGTTGCCTATCGCCCATTTTTGCGAGCCATCGCCGAGGCTGGGGCCTCGGCATATTTTCTCGAGTTGCCCTATCATCACCGCCGCACGCCTGCGGGTTCGTTTTCCGGCGATTTATTCTACACTGCTGATTTTGAAATGACGTTGCATGCGGTGCGGCAAGCGGTTGCGGATGTTCGCCGCCTGGCGCATTATCTGCGTGAAGCGGAAGCGCCGGTGGTCGGCATTCTTGGTTTCAGCCTGGGCGCGTGGCTCGCTGCGCTGGCTGCCTGTGCTGAGCCGGAACTTGATTTTGCTTTGCTCGCCATGCCTCCGGCCGCGCTCAACGACATTGTTTGGGAATCGCCGCTCGGCGGTCGCATACGCCGCCAATTTGAAAATGCGCAATGGCGACGCGCCGTTACCGCCAAATTTTACCGGCAACTCGACCCGGTGACGTATCATCCGCTGCTGCCCAGAGATCGCATCGAAATTTTTGCGGCAGAACACGATGCCATCATCGCGCTCAAAAACGTGCTCGCCTTGCAAAACGCCTGGGCGATCCCGCGCCTACACCAATATCCTGCCGGGCATATTTCAATCATGCTTTCCTCCGCCTTCAAAGCTGATGCTACCAGCGCCGTTCAGCGGCAGCTTGCCGGCGGGCGCGCCCTCGCCGGGCCAGTCACGGTCGTGCCGGAGGAATCATTGCGCATCATCTCGCCGGCCCCGGTCAGCACACAGGGCTATCGCTCTCCCACCAATTGATGTGAGCGCGGGCGGCCAAGCGCGCCTTCGCAAAAGCGGGCTTGCGTGTTTGCGAGGAATTTTTATTTTGCATCGTGCAGGCGCAACCCACGAATGTCTCGCTCACTCGCGGCCGCATGAGGAAAACGCAATGTTCTTATTCGATTCCCACCTTCATTTTTTCTCGCATGATTTTTTTTCTGCATTGGTTCGTCAAAAAGATCCGCTCGCGAATATCGATGCAGAGCTGAGTCAGCTTGCGGCGCGCGCCCAGATCGAACTGCCGGCCCGCAAAGCCGGGGCCCATCTCAAGCGCTGGCAGGAAGAGTTGAACCGGCATGGCGTCGATCGCGCGGTTCTCTTCGCCAGTTTGCCGGAAGAAATCGTGGCAGTGGCGGAAGCGTTGCAACTTGCCAATGGCCGGTTTGCGGGTTATTTCCTGATCCATCCCAAAAACAAGGGCAGCGTGGCGCTGGTGCACAAACTGAGCGAGCAATTGGGGTATCGCGGCGTCATGCTCTTTCCCGCGCTGCACCATTATCACGTTTATGATGAAGCGCTGCTGCCGTTTTTTGAAGCTGTTGCCGAACGCCGCTTGCATGTGTTTGTGCATTTCGGAATTTTGCAGGTCAAGCTGCGCGACCTTATCGGCCTGCCGCGCATCTATGACAGCCGTTTTGCGATGCCCCTCGATCTGCAGCCCGCGGCCAATCGCTTCCGGCAAACGCATTTCATCATCCCGCATTTTGGCTGCGGCTTTTTCCGGGAAACGCTGATGCTGGGCGCGCAATGCGATAATGTCTTTGTCGACACCTCCAGCTCGAATGATTGGATGGCAACGCAACCGGAAAAACTCACGCTCGCCGAGGTGTTTCATCGCACCCGCGCGGTGTTTGGCGCGGAGCGCATGTTGTTCGGCACGGATTCCGGTGTGTTCCCGCGCGGCTGGCGCAAAGAGATTTTTGACGCGCAACATGAGGCGATGAGCCAGGCCGGATTTTCCGCCGCGGCGATGGAACTGGTTCTGGGTCAAAATATGCGGCGCTTGCTGGAGTCGTGAGATGGAACGAAGCCTGCGCGATGAAATGGCGGAGGCGCGCGCTGTCCAAGCCGGGGGCAATATCGGTCGGGCGCGCACCTGCGCGCGGCGCGCGGCCGGCATGGCGCTGCGCGACGCTCTTGGCATTGGTCCGGGTCTGCAAACCTATGCCTCGACTTTTATCGAGGGCTTGCGCAAATTGTCACAAGATGACAATTATCCCAGCAAGGTTCGCGACGCGGCCGCACGACTTACCGACCGCTCGAAGCCGGATCGGACCAGCGCCTCTGCAAATCCGGTGCGGGATGCAGAAATCATCATACAACATTTTGGCCTCGATCTGTTTTGTTGATGCTGGTTCATTCTCAGCGTGAATAGTCAAGGGAAATTTTCATCCGTTTTTGTCGCATGAACCGCCGACGGCCCCGGCAACCCACCTCCTGCTCGCATAACCCGTCATACGATTCGGATACACGTTTTATTGTCACAGCGAAAGACTTTTGTCAATGGCATCATTCAAAAAAATCTGGCAGCGCCCGCGCCTCGGCCTGGCGCTGGGCGGCGGCGGCGCACGCGGCCTGGCGCATATCGGCGTGCTCAAAGTTTTCGAAGAGCATCACATTCCGGTGGACATGGTTGCCGGCACCAGCATCGGCGCGGTGGTGGGCGCAACCTATGCGCTGCATCCGCAAACCAGCAGGGTGGAAAAACGCGCGCTCGAATTCATTTACAGCGAGGAATTCAAAGAAAGCGGCCTCGATCTCTTCAAAAAAAAGAATGCCGCGGAAAATTTCTTTGCGCAAGTCGCAACACACGTGAGAGAGCGCATTGTGATTAATCTCGCGCACAGCCGGCCCTCGCTGGTTGGCGGCTGGCGCATTACCAAGGCGGTTAATTTTATTTTGGATGATAAAAATTTCGAAGACACGCAAATTCCCTTTGCTTGTGTTGCGACAGATTTGACCACCGGCGAAGAAATCGTATTTCGTGAAGGCCATATTCGCCAGGCGGTGCAGGCGAGCATGTCGATCCCCGGCTTTTTACCGCCGGTAAATCTTCACGGTTATCAAATGGTGGATGGCGCGGTCGTCGCGCCGGTGCCGATTCTGGCGTGCCGGGAGTTGGGCGCGGATATCGTGATCGCCGTGGATGTCGGGCAAACCCTGGATAATTTGCCGGAGTTTGAAAATGTCGTGGACATCATCTTTCGCACCAGCACGATCACCAATCGGCGCTTCAATCACATGCTGCTGCAACTGGCCGATCTCGCCATTCGACCGAATGTTGGCCACGTGCATTGGGCCGAATTCCGCAAAATTCGTGAATTAATCAACGAAGGCGAACGCACGGCCAATGCTATGCTTCCCGCGATTCAACGCCTGCTGCGGCAGAAAACGAGATGGTGGCAACGGAAGAGCTGAGGGCAGTCGCGCAAAACAATTTTGAGCCACTGACAAAGAGGCTGGACAATCGCCCCCAACGACCTTTTTAGATTTCATCCCGCTCGACATGTGCTTTCTCAGATGATCAGAAGCCCGGCGGTGACAATTTTGTCAAGCCTTCATGCAACAGTGATTTCTGCTGAATCTTGCGCGTTAGTGGTTATGCACGCCCTCTCCTGTCACGTCAAAAATTTATTACATCCCAAAATTCCCCGTTGTTTTTCATCCAGAAATGATTAGAGTATTCCCTCGTTTAATGGTTCCATATGGCATATGCTTTGCCCTGTCTGGACTTAACTTATGAACACGCTGTTTCACATTTGTCAGTTTTATAATTGATTACGAATACGTTATCTCAGCAATTATGAACTTAAGCAATAACCGAAATTGTCTCACAACGTTGCAATTGCCTCTCGGCAAGACAAATTTTTGAAGGAGTTGAGGCCATGAAGCAATCCTTTGTTCACTCTCTCAGCCGCTTGCTTGCAGCAGCCCTGCTGTTCGCGTTGCCGGCGCTTGCCGCCGAGAATCAGGAACTCGAACGGGCGAAATCGCATTTCCGCGCCGGCCGCATTGACGAGGCCGTCGCGCTGCTCGAAAAACTGATCTCCACCTCCACACTTTCGAAGCCGGATCGTGTGGAAGCGTGGGAATTTCTCGCGTTCTGCAACGTTGCCAAACAAAACGAGGAGCGCGTGCAAACCAGCTTTGCCGAAATTCTCAAGCTCGACGCGGCATATGAGCCGCGTGATGCGTATTTGAGCCATCCTGCGGTCATGCGCGGCTGGGCCACGGCGCGCAAAGAAGTGTTGGGCAATTATTGGCAACTGACCTCGGAAGCCGGCATCAAAACCGTTGCGATTCTGGATTTCGACAACAACTCGATCAACGACGCGGACAAGCTCGCCAATCTCGGCAAGGGCCTGGCGGATATCGTGATCACCGATCTTGCGGCGCTGACCAAACTCAAAGTCGTGGAGCGTGAGCGCATTCAATTCATCACCGAAGAAATCCAGCGCAGCGAGGCGACGGTGCAAGGCCAGCCGCTGGTCAATCCAGAATTCGCCGTGCGCCTGGGCAAGCTGCTCGGCGCGCAATCGGTTCTCATCGGCAGCTATATGAAAATCGATAAGAAATTGCGCATTGATGTCCGCCTGGTGAAAACCGAAACCAGTGAGATCATCAAAACCGATCATGTCGAAGGCTCGCCTGCTGAAGTGTTAAATTTGGCGAAGAAACTCGCAATCAAAATCAGCGAAAATCTTGAAGTGGCCGTCAACAAAGTCGATGAAGAACGCATTGACCGCCTGCAACAGAAGGAAATTCCGCTGGAAGCGGCGATGGCCTATTCGGAGGCGCTGAACATGCTCGATCAAGAACGCTACCACGATGCGCGCACGATGCTGGCCAGGGCCTTGAAATTGGCGCCTTCGTTCAAGATGGCGCAAGACAAGCTTATGCTCTTGCACACATTTCAAAAAAGCTAAAACAGGATGATGGTGACCTCAGGCGATTGGCTGGCAATGACTTTAAACAGGGCAAAACAGTTGATGCGATTCACGGGCAGGCGCCGCGCGCTGGCCGCGGTTCTAATGTTCAGCGCGATTTTGCTCTTAGGCTGCGGCGATGCGCATTTCCGCAAAGGCCGCAGCGCGTTGCAGCGCGGCGATTATGCGTACGCCGTCGAGGAACTGTTCCAGGCCGCGCAAAAGGATACGCGTAATGCTGTTCATCTGCGCGAGTTGGGCATTGCCTTGTTTTACATGCGCGATTTCGAACGCGCTGCCGCAGTGTTGCAACGTGCCAATCGGTTGAATCCGGGCGACGGCAGAACCCTGTTCTTTCTCGGCTATTGCCAGGAGCAACAAGGCAACTATGCGGAAGCCATCGCGGCATACGGTGAATATCGCCGCCAGCCGTTTTTTGACGCCATGAGCAAGCAATTGCAAAGCCGCATCAGCCGGCTGTCACTGAAACTGGCAGAATTGGAAATCGAGAAAGCGTTGCATGACGAGAGAACGCGCAGCCTGGCCAAGCCGCCCTCCAACACCGTTGCTGTGTTGTATTTCCGCAATGTTTCAGAACGCGCGGAATGGAATGCCCTGCTCAAGGGCCTGGCCGCGATTCTGACAACGGACCTCGGCAAAGTAAAAAGCCTGCGCCTGGTCGAGCGTACGAAAATGGAAGTTTTGCTGAATGAGATTTCAGCTTCCACCTCCCAGCTTTATGACAGTTTCACCGCGCCGCGCGCGGGACGAGTTTTGGGCGCCGATCGTGTAGTGATTGGCGGCGCAACGGCTCTGGGCACTTCAAGCTTGCAATTGGATGCCGGCATCATCCAATCCTCAACCAGCGAACTGGTGGCGAAAACCGTGCGCACCAGCGGGCGTTTGAGCGATATTCTGCAACTTGAAAAACAGCTCGCCTTTGCGCTCATCCAACAACGTGGCATTTTGCCGCGGGCTTGATTTTGCCGATAGTCTCAAGATTCCGCAAGCGCAATCCGCATTCACCGAAGCGCTGCGTATCGATCCTAATTTTCAAGAGGCGCAGCAAGAGTTGGATGCCATTGCCACGCCGCTGATAAGTCAAGCGCAACTGCTGCAACTCGCGGAGATCGATCCGCAGGAGGCCTTGAATCAACAGCTTTTACAGGCCACGACGAATGTTTTGCAGAGTCCACCGAGCCTGGCGGCGCCGCTGATTCCGCCGGCAAGCACCGGCACGATTGTGGTGACGGGGAAGATTCCCAACTGACACCGCGAACCTGAAGTGGAAGTTTTACCGTGTGTCGCATTTTTTAAAATCATTTGCGGGGTGAGCAAATGGGCAAGAACCGCAGCACACAGAAACTCTGCGCCTGCGTGCTACTGATGCTCTCGAGTTTGA
Source organism: Cytophagia bacterium CHB2 (assembly GCA_030263535.1). Taxonomy (NCBI): domain Bacteria; kingdom Pseudomonadati; phylum Bacteroidota; class Cytophagia; species Cytophagia bacterium CHB2. Next base: position 2,335 of record SZPB01000090.1, on the reverse strand, counting down.
GTTTGTTGCAGCAAAGAACGATGGCACAACAGAGCCAACCCAACCCGGCGGCCTCGTTTTTTCCTCTGCAAATCGGGAACACGTGGGTGATGTGGGGCACAGCCGGACCGGATGCAGATTATTACAAAACGTATGTTGTCAGCGACACGGTTCGGCGGCAAAATCAGCTTTATTATGTTGTCAATTTATCCGGACCGAGATACTTTCGCGAAGATTCACTGGGAGGATTTTATGAATACCGCGATAGTTGTGAAGTCCTTCTGATGGATTTTTCGAAAAGTTCTCCGGATACGATGACGCGAACGGCATGTTTTCAAGGTTATACCATACGGCTCTACCGAAAGGCCGTTGTCACCTTCACGGGTGAGCCCGGAGATCAGTTGGAGTTTGTTTTCGATTATAGTCTTCCCGTTGTGGATGAAGAACAATGGCTCACGCTGGAGGAGGGCGTTGGTCCGGTTGCTTATCGCCCCCAGTTCGATATTTATGAATATGTGCGCGCGGTAAAGATTAACGGCCGTGTTTTCGGCGATACGACTTTGATCACAAGCGTTAACGATAAGGATTTTTCTCAAATGAACTCTTATCACCTGCACCAAAATTATCCGAATCCGTTCAACACCTCGACGGTTATCAGTTTTGATCTGAACCGACCCGAGCCGGTGACATGCGAGATTTACACACTAGCAGGCCGGAAAGTGCGCAGCATTTTCCAGAATATTCCGGCAAGCGGGCGTCATTTGTTAACCTGGGATGGCCGGGACGATGCCGGACGCGATTTGCCTTCCGGAATCTATTTCTACCGGCTTATCACTGACGAGTTTCTACAACATAAAAAAATGGTTCTGGTTAGATAGTATCCAACACCAACCGGTCGCTCACGCAACTTGGCACTGTTAAGAATCTGGCATGAGAGCGGCCGGCAAATTGATTTGCATGCACGTTCGCATAAAAAAGAGCCAGATTGATGAGAGCACCTCTCAAAAAAATTAAAACGCAGTTGTTCTGTAGACACGCCGCACTTTTGTTGGGCTATTGCTTACTCATCTCGCCCGGCCTCCTTGCCCAGCCGAATCCACAAACGCACGGCGCACCGCGCTTCGAATATCAACCTGAAATTTTTTCCTTCACGCAAGGCGTTTCATTTTTGTCGTGGGAATTAAAGTCCGGCGGACAGACGCAACAGATTCACCAGGCCTATTTGCCAACAGCGCTCAGTTTTCCGGTTTTTGCGCATACCAATTTCACCCTGGGCACAGCCGGGAGTTTTGCACGCGAGGGGGCGGCGCCGGCGCGTGAGTTCAACGGGCTGAGCGATGTTCGCATGCGTCTCTCGCACAGTTTCAGCGCGGCCAAATGGTTTGTGGGCGCGGGCGTGAATTTGCCCACGGGCAAAAACAAGCTCAATGCCGAGGAAAATGCCGTGGTGAATGTGCTCAACGAGAATGTGCTGGGTTTTCCGTTACAACGTTACGGCGCCGGGCTTGACCTCGAATTGTCGCTCGCGCGTACCTTCAATCTGAGTGATCAACTCGGCATGGGCTGGGGCGCGACGCTGGTGGTTCCCGGCCAATTTGAATTTCGCGAAGAAAGCGCAACCACATATCAGCCCGGGGCGCGCTGTGTCGCCACTCTGATACTCAATCGCATCAACCCCGTGTTGGCATGGCGGATAAGCCTGCTGGGGCAGTATTTCGCGTATGACCAGCTTGCCGGAGAAAAATTTTTCCAGCAAGGCTGGCAATTCGAGCCGGGTGCCAGCCTCGAGTGGGAATTCACGCGAGAATGGCGCATGCAGCTTGCGTTCACGCATATTTGGAAAGATGACAACAAATTCGTTGCGGCTAATACCGCTCTCTTGCCGGCCGAGCATTATTATCTCGACAATACTAGCTATGCCAAAATCGCCTTGCAGCGCAGTTTCAAGAGCCGCACACAAGCAGGCGCCTATCTGCACGCCAATCATTTTGGCAAGAGCAGCGTGCAACAGCTCAGCCGCGCCAGCGTCGTGCGCGCCGGCGCGCAGATGTTGGTGAAACTTTCCGAGCATGCCATGATCGGCGCAAGCGCGGATTATGCCACGGGCAGCGCCCAGAATGCTCAAGGCGGCGATATTGATTTGCGCGGTTATGGTTTGGGCTTGTGGCTCAAAACTCAGCTTTAAATTGAAACTAGAGCCAGTGCATTGCTACAGATCTTATTTCCGTATCTGTCAACATTACAGCGTTTTTTAAAAGCGTGTACAGGATTCGTAGCCCTGCCCCCTTGTGGGGCATTGTTGCAACCGCGAATTTCATGGCTTCAACAGCCGCCCACAAGGGGCGGGGACTACAAA
>SZPB01000089.1 GCA_030263535.1 Cytophagia bacterium CHB2 | reverse complement strand
GGCAATTGCCGCCAATGCCTATCGCTTTGGCAACACGGCGCAGCACGCGCTCTACGCCCGCGCCGAGCAAGAGAACATGCTGATGATGTTTCACGGCGGCACCAGCATCTTTCCGGGCGCGAGAAATGTCTATGCTGACACCATGCCCATCGATGATGTCGCGATAGATTTCCCCAAGCTCAAAATCATCATCGCGCATGCCGGGCGGCCGCTGCACGTTGACACCACGTTTTTCTTGTTGCGCCGGCATCAGAACGTTCACATCGACATCTCGGGCATTCCACCGAAAAAATTGTTGGACTATCTGCCGCGCCTTCCTGAAATTGCCGATAAAACGTTATGGGGCACCGACTGGCCCAGTCCGGGCGTGAGTGATATGCGCAAAAACATTGATGATTTTCTCGCTTTGCCATTGTCAACGGAAATCAAGCAAGCGATTTTGTATGAGAATTCTTACCGGCTGCTCAAACAGTGCGGAGGTATTGATAATTGACGAAAACAATGCGATTGGCTGTTTACCTGATCGGGATAATTGAATCATGAAATCCGTCTTTATCAACCAGCACGGCGACGAAAGCGTTTTGACATATGGCGAGTTGCCTGCGCCCGAGGCCGGGCCGGGCCAGGTTCTCGTTGAAATCAAAGCCTGTGCGCTCAATCACCTCGATTTGTGGGTGCGCAATGGTTTGCCAAGTTTGAGGCTGGCAATGCCGCATATTCTCGGCTCGGATATTTCCGGCGTGGTTGCGCAGACTGGCGCGGGCGTATCGCATATTAAAGCCGGTGAAGACATTATCATTTCACCGGGGATTTCGTGCGGGCAGTGCAAGGCCTGTCTTTCCGGGCGGGATAATTATTGTTTCAAATATGGCGTGATCGGCGAACATCGCACCGGCGGCTATGCCCAATACATTGTCGTGCCGGCGGTGAATATCATCCCCAAACCGGCGAATCTGAATTTCTTTGAAGCGGCTGCTTATCCGCTGACGTTTCTCACGGCGTGGCAAATGTTGGTGACGAAATGCCGGGTGCAGCCACAAGATTGGGTGTTGGTTCTTGCCGCCGGCAGTGGCGTGGGAGTGGCCGCCATACAAATTGCAAAACTGCATAATGCCATTGTGATTGCCGCCGCCAGCAGCGAGGCCAAACTCGAAAAAGCCAAAGCGCTGGGCGCCGATTTTTTTATCAACTATGAAACACAAAATTTTCGCGAAGAGGTGCGCAAACTCACCGACAAACGCGGGGTGGACATCATTTTCGAACATGTCGGTGAAAAAACCTGGGAGGATTCGATCAAATCCCTCACGCCGGGCGGCCGCATTGTAACCTGCGGTGCAACCACCGGCTATCGCGCGGTGACGGATTTGCGCTATCTCTTCTCGCGCAATTTGGTGTTGTGGGGCAGCATCATGGGATCAAAGGGCGAAATGTTGCATGTCTCCGAATTGATGAAAGCCGGCAAGCTTCGCCCGGTGATCGATCGCGTGATGCCGCTGGCGGAAGCGCCGCAAGCGCATCGGTTGCTGGCGCGGCGCGAGCAATTCGGAAAAATTGTTTTGGCAATCGAGTAGCGGTAAAAAAATCGCACGAAATCTGATTGATCGGCAATTGACTACCTGAATTTTGCATCAAGTCTGACCGAATCCGCGATGAGTGCTGAGTACGTAGTCGCGCCTTCAGGCGCACACACGTTGGTTGAAATCATTCACGTCGAGCGCCTGAAGGCGCGACTACATACAGCTTCAAACAAATTGGAGGGAGCTCATGCCTTACGAATATCGCCGCATGACTTTAGCACAACGGGAGGCAACTTTAAAAGAACGCGTCGACAAGGGCTATCCTCTGCATGCGCCGCCGCATCCAATCAAAGAAAAATCATATTACCTTCTCACCGCAGCGAACTTTGAACACCGGCACATTATGGCCAAGGCGCAACGGCGCACCGAATTTCAGGCCAAGGCCTTTGAAAAATTTGCCGAATTTGAGCTCCAAACTGCGGGTTGGGTTTTTCTGCTAAATCATTATCATGTCATGGCCTATGTACCGGTGTTCGCCAAACTGCCGCTTTTGTTCAATCGCTTGCACGGCGCCACCGCGCGCCAATGGAATCTTGAAGATCGGCTAACCGGAAAGCGCACGGTTTGGTACCAGTTTAGTGATCGCATGATTCGCGGGGAAGCGCATTTTTACACAACGCTGAATTACGTGCATTACAATCCCGTCAAGCATGGCTATGTCAAGCGCATCGACGAATGGGAATGGTCAAGCTTCAATTGGTATTTGGCAGAAAAGGGGCGGGATTGGCTGGTTGAAATTTGGAAGAAATACCCGATTAAAAATTATGGTGAGAAGTGGGATGTGTTTTGAAGCATGTTTGTAGTCGCGCCATCAGGCGCACACACATTGGTCGCAATCATTCACGTTGAGCGCCTGAAGGCGCGACTACAAGCGATTACAAGCGGTCTACAAACGATTAATTATGAAAAACGACTTCGCACGATCTCCTCACCACTGGCAGCCGCCTGCCGACTGGCAAAAAATCACCACGATTGATGCGCATGCCGAAGGCGAGCCGCTGCGGGTGATCATCGGCGGTTTTCCCGAACTCGCCGGCGGCGCCATTCTCGCGAAACGCCGCGAGGCAAAGGAACATTGGGATCATCTCCGCACCGCATTGATGTGGGAGCCGCGCGGCCATGCGGATATGTACGGCTGCCTGCTCACACCTCCGGTTTCCGCCGAAGCAGATTTCGGCGTGTTGTTTTTGCACAATGAAGGCTACAGCACGATGTGCGGGCATGGCATTATCGCGGTCACGAAAGTCGTGCTCGAAACCGGCATGCTGCCGATTAAAACGCCGGAAACCACAGTGAAGATCGACACGCCGGCGGGACTCGTGACCGCGTTTGCGCGCATTCACAACGGCAAAGTGAGCAGTGTTTATTTTCGCAACGTGCCGTCGTTCGTCGTTGCGTTAAATGAGAAAGTCAAAGTGCCGGGCTTGGGCGTGATCGAGTATGATCTCGCCTTTGGCGGTGCGTTTTATGCGTATGTCGATGTCGCGCAAGTTGGTTTGACATGTACGCCCGCGCATTTTCGCGAGTTGATCGACAAAGGCATGATGATCAAAGCCGCGGTGATGCAATCCCGGCAAATCGAACATCCCTTTGAGAAAGATCTCAATTTTCTCTACGGCACGATTTTCATCGGACCGGCGGAACAGCGGGGAGCGCACAGCCGTAACGTCTGCATCTTTGCCGAGGGCGAGGTCGATCGCAGCCCGACCGGCACCGGCGTCAGCGGCCGCTTGGCGATTCATTTTGCGCGCGGCGAGATCAAACTGAATCAAGCGATTGAGATTGAAAGCATCATCGGCAGCCGCTTCGCCGGCAGAGTCGTCAGCACGAAGTCATTCGGGCCGCATGCCGCCATCATCCCCGAAGTCGAAGGCCGCGCATTCATCACCGGGCGCCATGAATTTTGGATCGATCCCGAGGATCCGTTGAAGGAAGGTTTTGTGCTGCGATAAGAAAGGCGTTGCTATTGTTTCTGTAGAATATTATTCTATGCAAATTCTGCGAGAGAATAAGATGGGAAAAGAATACTTGCAGGATCGTTATGGCAATACCATTTACATCACAGATGAACGTTGGGATCATATCTACGAAGAACATCCAGACATGATCGGGTATGACGAGCATGTGAGGCAGACCATTCGCGATGGAAAACGAACACAAGACGAATTCGATCCCCGCAAATATTTTTACACGAAACCATTTCGTAATCTATTTGATATCAACAACCATGTCGTAGTTGTCGTCAAATTCGGACAGCGCTTCAGTGAAGAAGGCCATGAAACGCAAAACAACTTCGTCATGACAGCATATCAAAATCATTTTTAGCAGGTATGAACTATGCAAAGCGATCGCATTATCCTGAACTACCAGCGTGAAGACGATATTTTGTATGTAACCTTTGGCCAGGAAGGGCGAAAAGGCGTGGGGCTCAATTTACATGCGAATATATTGCTGCGTTTCGATCGCAGCTCAGGCGAGCCATTGGGCTTGACTTTTATCGACTATTCAAAACTCAAAACACAAACAACTATCCCCTTGAACGATTTTTCCTCGACGCCGGAGGAGTTGCAAAAAATCGTTCGCCAAATTCTTCTAGCAGAGCCGGTATGCCGTTTTATCGAAATTGACCCACACACGTTTCGCAACCTGGCGGTGATCAATCCTTCCATGGAAAAAGTTATTGCCGCATAGCTTACACCGCTGACCGGCTAATTACTCTTGCCAACTATTGCCGCTCCTTCATCGTCTTACCCCTGCCGCCATGACCAGTTTGACAGTCTTTTGAGCCTCTTCCCACCGAACATTCAGGAAAGGAAAAGAATATGCATATAAAAATTGGGCGCCTGTTTTTCTGTCTCGCTGTCGTTGCCACGGCACTCGCCGCGCAATCCGATCTCGAATTGCGCATGCTGCGCGTTGAAAACGGATTACTGCCCCAGGTCTTGATCAAAGGCGAACCGGCGTGGACGCTGACAGAACGCATGCAGCACTACAAAGTTCCAGGTGTGAGCCTCGCCATTATTCATGATTTTAAGATCGTGTGGTCGAAAGCTTATGGTTTGAAAGATGCGGAAACCAAAGAGCCGGTGACATTGAATACTCTCTTTCAGGCCGGTTCGATTAGCAAGCCGGTGGCGGCCATGGTGGCGCTCAAGAAAGCCGAACAAGGCAAAATCAAACTCGATGAAAACATCAACAAAAAGCTGACTTCGTGGAAATTGCCGGATAATGAATTCACCGCGCAGAAAAAAGTGACGCTCGCCAATTTGCTGAGCCATACGGCCGGACTCACGGTGCACGGTTTTCCAGGATACGCGGTCGGCGAAAAGTTGCCAACGCTGCCGCAAGTGCTGAACGGCGCGGAACCGGCAAATACCGCGGCCGTGCGCGTGAACATGACGCCGGGAACGAAATTCCGCTACTCCGGCGGCGGCACCACCATCATGCAACTCGCGTTGATGGATATCGAGAAAAAGCCGTTTCCACAAATTGCTCAAGAAACCGTGCTAAAACGGTTGGAAATGATCAACAGTTCTTATGAACAACCGTTACCGCCGGATTGGCTGACACGTGCCGCTGCCGGCTATCGCCGCGACGGCAGCGAAGTCGAAGGCAAGCGCCACATTTATCCCGAAATGGCGGCAGCCGGCTTGTGGACGACGCCCATCGACCTGGCGAAGTTTGCCATTGAGATTCAGCTTTCGCTAAAGGGCAAATCCAACAAAGTCCTTTCGCAGAAAATGACGGAGAAAATGCTCACGCCTTTCATCGAAGATTTTGTGGCGTTGGGCTTCTTCATCGACAAAAAGGGCGGGGCAACTTATTTTCAGCACGGCGGCGCTGATGAAGGCTTTCGCGCGCAGTTGATGGCGCACAAAGACAAAGGCTATGGTGCAGTGGTAATGGTCAATTCCGATAACGGGCAAATCATGAACGAAATTCTGCGCAGCATTGCGAAAGAATATCAGTGGGAAGATTATCTGCCCGAGCCGTATGAACTCCTCACGCTTGCGCCCGCGGTGTTGGAGAATTACACCGGACGTTATTTGGTCAATCCCGATCGCGTTCTCACCGTGACCAGAGAAAACGGCCGGTTGTTCGCAGAAGCAACGCAATCGCCAAAAGTCGAATTGTTGGCAATCGCGGAAAATGTTTTCATTCGCAAAGATGCTGCGGTGCAATATCACTTTTTGCGCGAACCCGGCGCCAAGGTCGATACGGTGAAGGTTGATTTTGAAGGGGGCATGTCGCTGGCGCCGCGCTTAGAGCCGGAAGTCATGATTCCATATGAGAATGTGCACACGGGCAAGTTTGAGATTGCGGTGGAAGCGTATCGCAAGATCAAACAGGAACAGCCGAATAATGTTGCGATCGAAGAAGGCCGGCTCAACAATTTGGGGTATGAACTGCTGCGCGCGCAAAAATTCGCGGCCGCGATTGCCGTTTTTAAGTTGAATGTCGAGTTCTATCCGCAATCGTCCAACACGTACGACAGCCTGGGCGAGGGATACATGCTGAATGGCGACAAGGAGCTGGCAATTGAGAATTACAAAAAATCACTGGCGCTTGATCCCCAAAACAAAAATGCCGTAGCGATGCTGAAAAAGTTGCAGGAGTGATCCGATGAAACTGCAACCACAGATTTTATGGCTTGGCCTCTGGCTGTAAACGAATGATTGCGCCACGGATGGACACGGGTTTTCACGGATTGAGACAATTAAGCCGAACTTCAGGCAAGCAGAATCAGTGTCTCGGCATATCAACGTTAACATTCTCCGGGAGCAAATTATGAATCCAGATTGCCGCCGTTTGATGGTGAGTGCATCTCTGATGCTTCTCATCTTATACCAAATTGTTGCAGCGCAAAACAAGCCGCGGGCGCGCGATCTCGGCATTCCATTCGACGGCTCGCCGGGGCCGCTCAATGCCATCACGGACGTCGCGGGTGTGGAAGTCGGGCATACCACAATCATCTCAGATGAAAACGCGAAGAAGCCCGTGCGCACCGGCGTCACCGCGATTTTACCGCGCGGCAAAGCTTCGGATGATCTCGTTTTCGCAGGCTGGTTCTCGCTCAATGGCAACGGCGAGATGACCGGCACAACCTGGGTGGAGGAATCCGGTTTGCTCGAGGGACCGGTGATGATCACCAACACGCACAGTGTGGGCTTGGTGCGCGACGCGGTGATTCAATGGCGCGTGCAGCGCGGCTTCATGAAACAGCCGTGGGCCCTGCCAGTGGTGGCAGAAACATGGGATGGTTGGTTGAATGACATCAACGGCTTTCACGTGAAGCCTGAGCATGCCTGGGCGGCGCTGGAAAACGCGGCTTCGGGCGCAGTGGCAGAGGGCAACGTCGGCGGCGGCACCGGCATGGTTTGTCACGGCTTCAAAGGCGGCATCGGCACCGCCTCGAGAAAATTGGAGGAGAAGGCGGGCGGTTATATCGTAGGTGTGTTGGCGCAATGCAATCACGGCCGGCGGCAAGAGCTGCGCATTGCCGGCGTTCCGGTGGGATTGGAGATGACAGATGAAATACTCGATCGCGAAGACACCGGCTCGATCATCGTGGTGATCGCGACGGATGCGCCGCTGCTGCCGCATCAATTGAAGCGGCTGGTGCGCCGGGTGAGCATGGGACTCGCGCGTAATGGCGCGACGGCCGGCAACGGCTCGGGCGATATTTTTATCGCGTTTTCCACTGCCAATATCGAGGTGGGAAAAACGCAGGAGATCGCCAAACTCGAGATGCTGCCCAACGAGCGCATGAATCCCCTGTTCGCAGCGACGATTCAAGCAACCGAGGAGGCCATCATCAATGCCATGATTGCCGCGGAAACCATGTCGGGCATCGACGGACACCGTGTGCGCGCGCTGCCGCACAAATTGCTAAAGCAGATTTTGAAGAAATACAATCGGCTGGCAGAGAAATGAATCCGTGCGAGTCGCCACCAGAATTTTTGTCAAGAGGCACGAAGAAGCTGAGATTTTTTCTTGGTGGCATCGTGTCTTGGTGGCAAACAATACTTCCCTATCTGTGGTGATTCAACTAGTACGCTGCTGTCTTGAAAAATTCAGCCCTCATTAGCATGTCATCCAGACGGGTTCCTGTGAAGTTGCGAGCATATTATCGAGACTTCACAAGATTCGTCTGCAGGACATCGCGAAGGAACCACTCCGGCAAATTTAAGAGATTTTCATGTATCACGAATATCGCAAAGACAACTTCATCATCTCGAACGATCCGGCACGGTTGGACCTCGAGGCGATTCACGCTTATCTCTCGCAGGAATCGTATTGGGCGGCGGGCATCCCCAAAGACGTTGTCGCTCGTTCGATCAAAAACTCGCTCTGCTTCGGCGTTTACGAGGGCAATCAACAAATCGGCTTTGCTCGCCTGGTGACAGATTCCGCCACTTTCGCTTATCTTGCTGATGTTTACATTCTGTTACCGTATCGCGGTCGGGGTTTGGCGAAATGGCTGATGCAATGCATTCTGGCGCATCCGGATTTAGAGGGCCTACGCCGCATCAATCTGATAACGCTCGATGCGCACGGGCTCTACCGGCAATTCGGCTTCACCGCACCGCATCAGCCCGAAACTTACATGGAATTGCGGCGGCCAAACATCTACAAGAAAACCTGAAGCGTGTGTTGCTTTTTCAATCCTGCTTGAATATCTTGCGCTCATAGCAACTTTCTACACGACCTTTCGGAGGAGCAAATCACATGCTGACACGCCGCGGCTGTCAACGCATTTTCATCTCTCACTTCTTGCGTTTCTCTTGGGTTCTTGTCCTGAGTAACATCTTATTTTTTGCCTGTAAACCCGAAACACCTCAACAGCCCAATGTTCAAGTTCCGGCCTGGGCAAGAGGCGTGACGTGGTATCAAATCTTTCCCGAGCGTTTTCGCAACGGCGATCCCAATAATGATCCAACCTTTCGTGATACCTTCGGTTCATGGCCGCACGACACGGTTTCTGCCTGGCAACTCAGCCCGTGGACTGCGGATTGGTATCGTCTGCAACCGTGGGAAGCCGCGAACGGAAGAAACTTCAATGCCAACGCAGCCCGGCGGCGTTTCGGTGGCGATATTCAGGGCATTATCGACAAGCTCGATTATCTCAAAGAACTCGGCATCACCGCGATTTATTTGAACCCCATGTTCGAATCGCCGACGCTGCACAAGTATGATACCGAGCTGTATCATCACATCGACAATAATTTTGGTCCGAACCCGGACCGCGATCGCGAAATCTGGGCAACGGAAAATTTTGCTGATCCCGCCACGTGGAAGTGGACGACGGCGGACAGCCTCTTCCTCAAGCTCATTCGCGAAGTGCATAGCCGCGACATGCGCATCATTATCGACGGCGTGTTCAATCACATGGGCGTTACGAATCCCGCGTTTCGCGATGTGGTGCAGAACGGCCAGGCGTCGCCTTATGCCGATTGGTTCATCATCAAAAGCTGGGACGATCCCGATACTCCGGAAAATGAATTTGAATACCAGGGCTGGTACGGCGTGAAAGATTTGCCGGAAGTGCGGCGCGAAGGCGACAATCTCGCGCCCGGGCCGGCAGCGCTGGTGCGCGCTGTCGTCAAACGCTGGATGGACCCCAACGGCGATGGCGATCCTTCCGACGGCATTGACGGCTGGCGTCTCGATGTTGCGGAATTGGTGCCCAAGGGCTTTTGGCGCGATTTCCGCAAATGGGTGCGCGAAATCAATCCCGAGGCCTATCTCACCGGCGAAGTGTGGTGGGAGGATTATCGCAATCACAAAATGTTCAACGCGGCGCCGTGGCTGCAGGGCGATATTTTTGATGCCGTGATGAATTATCGTTTTGCTGATGGTTTGTTGAAATATTTCGTCGATACCCACAATGCCTACGATGCCAAAGGCTTGCATGCGCATCTGCAGCAGGTTCTGGACGATTATCCGCAGGATATCAATTATGTGTTGATGAATTTGTTGAGCAGTCACGATACCGAGCGGCTCGCTTCGATGGTGATCAACCCTAATCGTATGATCGATCACGAAAGCAGCGCCGATCGCCATCCCAATTTTCAAGTGCGCAAGCCCACTGTCGAGGAGCGTGAAACGCAAAAACTGATCGTTGCATTTCAGACGTTGTATCTGGGCGCGCCGATGATTTATTATGGCGACGAGGCCGGCATGTGGGGCGCGGATGACCCCGACGAACGCAAGCCCATGGTCTGGCCGGATCTGATTTATGAGCCTGAAAAAGCAATGCCCGACGGCTCTGAACGGGCTGCGGATGAGGTTTATTTCGATTGGGACTTGTTCAACTATTACAAAGCGATGCTGGCGCTGCGCCGCGAACACGAAGCTATTCGCACCGGCGATTACAGATTTGAAGAGGTGAGCAACAGTCCGCATGTATTCGCCTTTAGCCGGAATGACGGCAAACAAGGCATTTTGTGTTTATTCAATCGCGTGCTTACGCCGCAAGAGGTGATGCTGCCGGAGCGTTTTCAACAGCATGAAATGCTGCACGGCGGGGAAAACCTTGCGTCCACAACAGAAAGCCGTTATTTGCTGGCCGGCAAATCTGCCGTGGTGTTGTTGACAAATGCAAAATGAGAGATCAACCGGATGTACTCTTTCCATGACTACGCTTAGGATTAGCGCAAAGCAACGTGTTCTCATGATGCGCCGATTTACTTTGCCGTCGCTAATCCTGTTGCTCTTGCTGCACAGCTTTACGCATGCCGGAGAATATTCCTCAAACGCAGATTCATCTTTTGAGTCGCGACAACGCCAGTTTTTGTATCATCGTCTCGCCAGCCTCGGCCTGAATCCGCGCGGCGACCTTGCCATTTACGGCGAAAACCTCTTCCCACAAACCTCCAGTCGACCTCTGGCAAGCGGACAAGTTTTGTTGCCCGAGAATTATCGTCTCGGGCCCGGCGATGTCGTGGGCGTGTATTTGCTCGGCAAAGCCCAACGTGATTTCGAGCTGACCGTGCTACCGGAAGGCAGGGTTTATGTTCCCACCGCTGGACTCGTGGAGGTTGCCGGCTTGACGATGACGCAAGCGCGCGAAAGATTGCGCGAACACATGTCGCGATTTTTCAATACGAGTGAATTCGATGCGACTTTGTTGAATGCCAAAACCGTTGTTGTCGAAGTCGTGGGCGAGGTTCGCCGCCCCGGCCGCCATACGTTGAGCGGCCTGCATACGGTGCTTGATGCCATTCAGATTGCCGGCGGTATCACCTATGCCGGCTCATTGCGCAACCTCGTCATCGCAAATCGCGATCAAGAACAACGACATGTCGATCTCTATCAGACTCTTCTGCAGCCACAGTCAAGTGAGCCGCCTCTGCTGCAGGCCGGCGATCGCATTTTTGTGCCGCCGGCGCAGCGTTGGGTCGCCGTAGCCGGTGAAGTGCATCGTCCGGCAATATTTGAATTGCGCGATGATGACTCCGAATCATTGTCGAGCGCCTTAGCGCTTGCCGGCGGAACAACGTCTCTGGCAGATACGCTGCGCCTCGAGTGGAGCCGTTTGCTGCCCGAGGGCCGGCGTGAGACCCAAGTCGTCAATCTTGCGGAGACGCATGCCAATGGTAGTTTCGCTCCGCTGCGGCACGGCGATCGCATCACCGTTTATTCCAAACTCACTCAAGCCGAAGTTCCTCAAGTTGCTGTTTACGGTGAGGTGATTTCGCCGGGTGTTTATGCTTACGAAGAAAGTCTGTATGTGAGTGATTTAATCCTGCGCGCCGGCGGGCTGTCACGCGCAGCATACTTGCTGGAAGCAGAACTGGCTCGCATCGATCCCGGCCAGCCGCCGTACCGTGAAAAAATCGCGCTGCACAAGATTCTTCTGTCTCAAACCAGTGATAATGCCTCCGGTAAAAGTGCGGATGATGCCCTCCTGCGTCCGGATGATCAGCTTTTTATCCGGCGCATTCCTGATTGGCGCGTTGGCCCGCTCGTTGAAATTCGCGGTGAAGTCAAGTTTCCTGGAATGTATGCGATTGATTGGGGCAAAACACGTCTCAGCGAAATTTGCCAACTGGCCGGCGGTCCGACGCCGGAGGCTTCACTTCACGAAGCGCGTTTATATCGCCGCCGTCTCGAACATGCTCCCTTACAAACAGAGGCAACGCTCCCGGCAGAAATTCTAACACGCTTTGATCATGAAAAAATCAAGTTTGACCGTGACCGCCAGGAAGCCAGTCTTATCAGCGTTGATTTCGCCAAGTTGCTGTTGGCCCATGAGGCGCAACACGATGTTGTGCTCGCACCGGGCGACCTCATCGAGTTTCCGCGGCAAAGCCGTCTGGTTTATGTCACCGGCGCGGTGGGGTTGCCGGGCGGCATACCGTTTGTCCCGGGAGAGAAGGCGAGCGACTACATCGCCCGCGCCGGCGGTTTTGGATTGCATGCCAGCCGCAGCCGCGTGAAAGTCGTGCGCGCTACCGGCGAGATTGTGAATGATGAGGATGCCGGCCCGCTGGCCGCCGGCGACACAATCTGGGTGCCGACACGCAGCGAGCGCAGCGGTTGGAACACGCTGCGCGATTTCGTTACCGTGGCAGCTCAGCTCGCAACGATTTACGTTGTCATCGACCGCGCAACAGGAAACTAAAGCAAGTTTGTTCTACTGGGGGGGATTCAAACTTCTTGACCACGAAACGTGCAAAAAACACCAAGAGTTGAACCGGGATATTTCGCGAGCTTTGTGAGTTGAGAATGAAAAACATTGAAGTGAGATTTACTTCATGAAGATCACCGATATGCAACTTCCAGAAACAAAGTCGCCGCCTCCGTCGAACAAGCCGCGGCATTTTTGCGTGCGCGAGTTCGTGCGTTGGGGTGATATTGATCAGGCCGGCATCATTTGCTACGGCGCATACGTGCGCTTTTTTGAAATCGCTGAAACCGAATTCTTTCGTGAGATCGGGCTGCCCTATTCCGTGTTGTTTGATCGCTTTGATTTTTGGCTGCCGCGGGTGCAGCTTCACTTCGAATTTCACCGCCCGGCTTTGCTGGACGATCTTCTCGAGGTCGAAACCTGGGTTGGGCATGTGGGCCGTAGCTCGCTGCGCTTCGAATTCTCTGTGCGTAAAGTCGATGGTGAGATTACCGCCCAGGGCTATGAAATCGTCGTTGCGATCAATCGCAAAACCTTTCAACCCATTCCTGTGCCGGCAGAACTGCTCGACGCGCTACAGCCTTATCAGGCGGCTTGAGATGCCGGCTTCGTTCGCAACAACTGAGGCGAAAGGTTCAAGGCAAAACCATTTCGGGCAATACGATTGCTAGCTCGGAAATTTGAACAACAACTACCGGGTTACTCCAACTGAAACAAAGCGCAATCGATGGCAAAACTGTTCTACCTGCATTGGCGCGAAGCTGAATTGCGAGAACGCCTTGCGCCGCTACGCAAAGCCGGGTACGACGTGGCCGGCCATGCCAACATAGAATCACTGGCACAATTTGGTGAAGCGTTGCCGGACGCGGTGATCATTTCTCTTGATCGCCTGCCTTCTCACGGCCGCACGGCGGCCGAATGGTTTTGGGAAGCAAAAAAGCGGCAACACGTTCCGATTATTTTTGCCGGCGGCGAACCGGATAAAATCAAAACCACAAAGGAAAAATTTCCTCAGGCGATTTTTTGCGCCACAGCAGAATTACCCGAACGGATCGCGCGCCTGGTGAAAGAAAAGTGATGGCGTCACGACACCAATCATGCTTGGCACACATTGCCGTACTGCTTTGCCTCGCACCGTTTAATGCTCAAACACAAGGGCTTGACGAGGCGGCCCGCGCGGCCATGACGAACATCTCCGGCGATTCACTGTACCGGCATCTCTTGTTTTTGGGCAATGATTCTCTGGAGGGGCGCGGCACCGGCACACGTGGCGGCGAGTTGGCGGCCAACTATCTCGCGCAGCAATTGCAGCGGCTCGGCTTGCTTCCCGTGGGCGAAGATCATTCCTACAAACAACAAATTCCTTTGCATGCCAGCAAGCCGCTGGCGGGTTCCAAGTTTCAACTTATATCGAAGGCGGGCGTGACGAATTTGGTGCTGGGGCGTGATTATTTGCTCTACAACACCGGCGCGCAAACGTTCATTCCCAAGCCCGCGCCGCTGGTGTTTGTGGGGTATGGCATCACCGCGCCGGAATACGATTATAATGATTATCAAACCATGAACGTCGCCGGAAAAATCGTGGTTTTTCTCTCCGGCGAGCCGGCGGCGAATGATCTCTCCTATTTTGAAGGCGAACGCCAAACCATTTATGCGATCCCCGAAGTCAAACAAAAGCTCGCGCTCAGCCGCGGCGCGGTAGGCAGCATCATGATTCCCTCCCTGCGTGATCTCTCGGGCGCGGGGCGCAATTGGCAGTATTGGCTGGAACAATTTGCCTTCGAGGACATCAGCCTGCTGTATTCTGCCGCCGGTAATTTGAGCGTGGTCATGAATCCCGCGGCGGCGCAAGCGTTGTTTGAAGGCGGGCCGCATTCGCTCGCCGAGGTTTTCGCGATGGAACGCATGAATAGCGTGCGCAGCTTTGCGCTGCCGGTCTCCGCCTCGTTTCGCGGCAGCTTCCAACAACGCGATTTCCTCGCGGCCAACGTCATTGGCATGCTGGAAGGTGGCGATCCCGAGTTGAAACATACTTATATCATCATCTCGGCGCATTACGATCATCTCGGCATCGGTCCGGCAGTGCAGGGCGATTCGATTTACAACGGCGTGTTCGACAATGCGGTTGGCGTCGCAGCCACGCTGGAGATGGCGCGCGCCTTTGCCGGACTGCCGGTGAAACCCAAACGTTCGCTGCTGTTTTTGTTTTTGACCGGCGAGGAAAAAGGCTTGTTGGGCTCGACCTATTATGTCGATCATCCCGTTGTGCCGTTATATCGCACCATCGCCAACCTCAATATCGATGGCTTGGCAATGTTCGACACGTTCGATGACGTTGTCGGCGTGGGAGCAGAGCTTTCGACGCTCGGTGAGTTGCTGCAAGAAGTCATCAAAGGACAGCGGCTCAGCGTCTCGCCGCTACCCGCGCCGTTCGCCGAGGCCGCTTCATTCGGCCGTTCGGATCAAATCGCATTTGCGCGCGGCGGCATTCCGGCAATTTTGATTATGGAAGGCACAAAGTATCGCAATACGCCGTCAAACGCAGGTTTGCAACGCATGATCGAATGGGGCCAGCGCATTTACCACACGCCGTTCGATGATCTCAGCCAACCCATGAACCTGCAAGCGGCACAGCAGCATGCTCAAATCCTTTTTGCTTTTTGTTATCGCCTCGCCAATCTCGCGTCACCACCAGAATGGAAAAAAGGAACGCCTTATCTCAATGTCCGGCTGCAATCGCTGGCGGAGCAACGCTGATGATCAAACACCTGTTCATCCTGGCGTCTTGCTGGCTGTCTTTGCTGGCATGCAGTGCGACACGTTCCCTCAGCCCCTCGGCGCATACACTTCGCCTCAAAGGCTCGGACACGATGGTGCCGCTGGTGCAACGCTGGGCGGAGGAATTCATGCAGCGGCATGCCGGCATCGCCGTTTATGTTGAAGGCGGCGGCACGGCTACCGGTTTTGACGCACTTATCAAAGGCGAGATTGAAATCTGCATGGCCTCACGCCCCTTGCGTTCGCTCGAAGCGCGGCAATTGGTCGAGCGCCAGCAAAATCTCGGTGTGGCCACCCTCGTTGCCAAAGACGGGTTGAGCATCTATCTGCATCCCGATAATCCCGTGCGCAATTTGAGTCTGGCGCAACTGCGCGATATTTACCTCGGCAAGATCAAATACTGGCGCGAAGTGGGAGGTTCAGAAGAAGCGATCGTGGTGTTGAGCCGTTCGCCGAATTCCGGCACCCATCTCTATTTTCAAGAGCATGTTTTGGAGGGACAGGCATATGGCAGTCATGCCATCAGCATGCCGACCACCGCCGCGATTGTGGCAGAGATTGAAAAAAATCCCCGTGCGCTCGGCTATGGCGGCATCGCGTACGGCCAACACCTTGTGCATTGCAAAATCAACGGCATCAGTCCCACGACAGAAGCTGTGCGCAAGGACATCTACCCCATCGCGCGCTATTTGTATTTCTATACCATCAAAAAGCCGGAGGGCTTGACCAAGCAGTTTATCGATTGGGTGTTGAGCCGCAACGGGCAGCGTCTCGTAAAAGAAGCAGGCTACATGCCGCTTTTCGAGGTGCCGTGAAAATTAAAATCACAGAAAGGAAGTGAACAGTGCAAACAAGAAAGTTCATTGGTGCATGGGCGGCTTACGTCGCGATAACATTCTGCCTTGGATTCGTTTGGCACTTGGTCCTTTTCAAAGACCTGTATCACGAACTGGCTATTTTTAGCCGAATCGACAATCCGATTATTCCTTTGGGCTTTTCTGCCATGCTCATCCAGGGCGCCGTATTGTCATACGCATACCGCTTCTTTCCACAGAGACACAGTTCTGTTCTCAATGGAATCAAGTTCGGGCTTCTGGCGGGCGTCTTTATTGCCAGCAGCGCGGTGATCGCTGAGGCCGCAAAACAAAATGTTACTTCATTATCAATTTGGCTCCTCGTGGAGACCGTATATTACCTGCTCCAGTTTGGCCTATCAGGATTTGCCATCGGACTTATTTTCGGTGGGGTGACAAAAATTTTCTAATAAAGTCGCACGCGGTTTTTTGTAGCAGGCGCTTCGGGCCTCCGGATTTGGCGCAGCTCGGCTTTGCGTTTTTCCCAATGATCACGCTTGTGCGGCTCCGGCAGAATTCGAGATGATGAAATCGACATGTGTTCTCCTGAAAAAGCCAATGTATCAAGATCGTGCCACCGTTTTCTTCCAATACTTTTCCGCCAGCTTTGATGGGGACACGCCGAGCGCATAGAGAAGCTGCAAATAGAAATTCCCGAGCGCGCGCCGCAAGTAGCCGTCTGCTTCGAACCGGCGCGCTGAGGTATAAACCGGAAATTTGAGAATCGCAAAACCGTTGCGCTGGTTCAAGCGCCGTACCAGGTCCACGTCTTCCATCAGCGAAAAATCATCGCAATAACCGCCGATTTCTTCGAACACTTTCCGTTTTACAAAAATAGCTTGATCGCCGTAAGGCAGCTTCAACCAGCGGCAACGCAGGCCGACATAGAATTCCAGGTAACGATAAACCCGGCGCGGATGATCGACGCGAAACGTGAAGGCGCCCGCCGCCAGTTGGGGATTTGCGCGCACAAAGCGGAGAAAATTTTGCAGCGAACGCGCGGGCAAAATCGTGTCGGCGTGCAGAAAAATGAGCCATTCCCCCCCCGCCACTTTGGCTCCGGCGTTCATTTGGCGCGCACGGCTGCAAGGCGCGTGCACCAAACGTATTTTGCCGCCGGTGTTTTGGCTGGCGATGGCGCGTTGCGTGCCGTCACAACTGCCGCCATCGGCAAAGATGATTTCAGCTTCGGGAAATTTGCGCAGCGGCTGCACCAGACTGCAAATATTCGCTGCCTCGTTGAGGGTGGGAACGACGATGGAAACGAAGACGGGATCGTTATTGTCGATAAGAATTCTATCTTCACGTGTTGCAGTGTCGGCGGCAATCACCTGCATGAAATTTCCTCCTGCTATTCGTTCAAATCCCAATCATATTCGGTATACTTGACTTTGATGGTGGCCGACCGCGCCAGCAGTTTTTGCGCCTGCTCCGGCGGCAAATAGTGGCTGATGAATTCCAACTCGGACTTGCCGTTCTTGCGGAAATCGTCCTTGAACCAATCAAAGATTTTTGAAATGGCGATTTCGTTCTTCTCAAAATCAAAACGATTCTTGTCGGATTGGCTTATGAAGAGGCGGCCCTGTTCGTTCATTTGCTCGCTCAAGCGGCCGGCCACATAAGCCTCCGCACGCAACGGCGGGCAGCTTTTGGCGCCGCACACCAGCGCGAAGTGAATGCGCGGGTCGCCCATCGGACGAATGATGTCGTTTTCAATATCATTCAATGAATATTTTCGGCTGTTGATCTTGATGAATTTGGTTTTGAACGTGCCGCCACCGGTGACGTACGACAGCTTGTTCATCAAGCTTTTGACCGGATATTTGTCGAGCACGTATTGGATCGTGAAGGCGTTATAAGCGTTGATCCAAAACGCGAGTTTCTCCTCGCCGGTCAAAGCTTCGGGATTGGATTTTTGCAGCACGGCGATATATTGCGGAAAGCGCGGATCGGTTTTGATCGCTTTGTAATCGACCGCGCCATCTTTGACGTGATCGGCCAACACTTGCGTGAACAGCGTATGCTCGATGCCGTTGGGACGCGCCGGCGGCATCGCGGTGCGACTCGGGGCCGGCACTGTGAATGCGATCGCTCCGGCGGCAAGCAACGCTGTGATCATTCTTTTGAAATTTGCCGGACGCCGAAAAAAATGGGTTAGCATAACTTCACCTCTCGTGTTAAACATCAAACGTTGTTATGGAACAGAAAAACCATAGGAAACAGCAGCCATAAGTTGATGGCCGTCGGGAAAATCCTGGCCGCTGAGGGCGAAACGAACCGCCGCTTCCAGATTCAATCCTTCTCGCAGCGCGTAGATCATGCTGGGCGTGATCGTCAGCAGCTCGCGGCGCTCTAACAATGGCGCGTTATTCACTTTGAGCCGCGGCGCTTGGCCACGCAGCCAATCCAATGTGCTCTTGATCATCACATGGGAGCTGAGTTCGTAGCTGGCCTCGGCAAGCGCCATCAGCTCATCACCCATCGTGTGCTCGAAAGCGTCGTTGTCCGTTCGCATCCGATACCCGACACCAAGACTGACGTAACCTCGCAACGGCCAAAGCGACCTGCTCACTTCGCCGAGAACGTCAAAATCCCACTGGCCTTCGCTGACGTTGACGGCTTCGGCATCCACGGTGAATTTTCCCGCCGGACTTTTGGCGCCAACGGTCAGGCTTGCCACGAATGGTTGTTGCAGCAAACGAAGCTTGGTGAAAAAGCGAACGTCACCAATACTGTTGCTGCGCGGCCGACGCGGATTGGCGAGGTTGGTGAATTGCAAACTATAAAAAGGAATTTGCACGCCCACTTCGAGCCAACCGGTGGCGCCATAAGCCGCTTCTGCAAAAATTGCCACCGCTTCGCTTGCTCCACCGATAAACGGATCGAACGGCGCGCGATGGCCTGCAGAAGTGCAACCGGCTTCGCGAAAAGCCGGCGAGAGCGCATCCTGTTGCGTGCAGAAACGGCGGTCGGTGGATTGATAAAAAATCGCGGATTTGAGCCACAGCCTTTTCTTGGGCAAAGTCCACGCGCCGGCAAACGACTCGACCGACAACAACAAAATGGCCAATACCGCGAGCAGTAACTTTTTCATGTCATCATCACAACGAGCCGTAATCAAACCGGCCTAAAAAATTCCAACGGATAGAAACAACGCAACGGATGAAAAGCTTTTATCAGTTGCGTTGTTTCTATCCGTTGGGAAAATCGTTGCTTTTTCTGCAAGAAGTCGACTTTAAAGAAACTATTCGAAGATCTGCGTCGACGGCCAAAACACCGACCACGCAAACCAGAAAGCGTTGTAAGCCGGAATCTGCTTCAACTTCGTGCCCGCCAGCGAACCCGACACCGCTTCGCCTTTGATATTCCACGCGCTACCCGTTTCGTTGTCCGTCATTTGAAAAGGACTCGTGCTGCTCAAAGTGAAATTCAAAAGCTGGCCGTTCACGTTGCGCTCATACGGTATCGCCAGCTTCGCGGACAAATCCGAAACAATCAAAACTGGCCGGCCATTGATTTGATCGTTAACGACGGGCTTGCCCGACAATTTCGAGAACGGATAGGCTTTCTGCACACCGCCTTCGATGAGACCGAGCACGATGTGTTTCGGTTGAAAGCGCGTGTCGTAACTGCGCGTGCGCAGCGGAAATAACGGCGAGGTTTGCTCGGAGCGGTAACTGCCGTAGGGATATGCCGTGTAATCGCGGTTGAAACCGGTATTCTGCGAAATGACCGAGGTCGTAGGATACAACTCTTTCCATTTTCCCCACGTGGTTTCGACCACGGGCAGCAGCTCAAGGCGATCGACATTCGCAGCACGATCGGGCGCGCGGAAGAACAAGCCGGTGCCAGTGAGCGGGCAAAACGTCATCATCACT
>SZPB01000088.1 GCA_030263535.1 Cytophagia bacterium CHB2 | reverse complement strand
TATGATCGCCTTGTCGAGCGCATGATGAAAGCTGAAAACGTCGTGATTTATGATGATAAAGTACAATAGCGGTTTTAAAATACCCCGTCTCATGAGGCTTCGCCGCAGCTCGCTTCCGGCGGGCAATCGAAGCTTGCGGCCGCTGCGACCTCTCGTGCTTTGCGCGCTGCTGCTCTTCGCCGGCAAAGCGCAATCGCAAACAGAGTCGCCAGTTGCCCTCGAGTCGCGTGTGAGTAAAGCGACGATCACGATTGGCGACACGGTACGATACAGTATTCAATTGCGGCGCGAACCGAACATCCAAACCCGCTGGCCCGGGCCGGCAGCGAATCTTGGCATGTTCGAGATTCGCCGCTATCAAACGCCGGAAGCGCGCGAAGAGGGCGGCAAAATCATCGAAGAGGCCGCTTACACGATTTCCACCTTTGACACCGGCCGTTTCGTTATTCCGCCGCTCGCGGTGCAATATCTCATGCCGCCGGATACGCTGTGGCGTGAGTTGCGCACGGAAACTCTCGATATCCAGGTTGCCTCCATGCGCCCCAGTGAAGCCGGCGATATTCGCGACATCAAAGCGCCGTGGGAACTGCCGCGCGATTGGCGGCAAGTGATCATGATTGCCGCAATCGCCTCCGGCGTTTTGCTGCTTGCCGGGTTGGGCTATTACTTCTGGCGCAAGCGGCAGGGCAAGGGTTTGTTGCCGCAGCGCCTGGAGCCGCCGCGGCCGGCGCACGAAATAGCTTTCGCCGAGTTGGCCGAGTTGCGCAACAGTGATTTGCTGGCGCGCGGCGAGATCAAACTTTTTTATATCCTGCTTTCGGAAATCATCCGGCGCTACATCGAGGGCCGCTATCAAGTCGAGGCCCTCGAAATGACGACTTTTGAACTCTTGGAGCATTTCAAAAAATCAGAGCTTGACGGCGAGGCCTTTGGTCTCTTGCGAGAGATTCTGGAGCAAAGTGACCTGGTCAAATTTGCAAAATTCAACCCGCCGGCTGAACAACATGAACGTTTGTTGGATGCGGCGGAAGCGCTGGTGGAGATGACCAAGCCGGCGCCTCTCGCGGCAGAAACGGCAACCGCAGCGGCGCCCGCGGGTAAACTCGAGCCGCTGCCGGCGGAGGCGAGTTGACATGCTAACCTTCGCACAACCGGAATTTCTTTTTCTACTTTTGCTTTTGCCACTGCTGGCATGGTGGTATTGGCGAACCTACAAGCATCGCACTGCCACGCTGCGCTACTCGAATCTCGACCTGCTGAAGAGCCTGCCGCAGCGCTCGAATTACTCGGCTCGCCATCTTTTGTTCGCCTTGCGATTGCTCGCGCTCGGCCTCATCATCGTCGCACTGGCGCGCCCGCAAAGCGGACAAACCGAGGAGGAAGTGACGACGGAGGGCATCGACATTGTGCTGACGCTCGACATTTCGAGCAGCATGCTGGCGGAGGATTTCAAACCCAAGAACCGCATTGAAGCGGCGAAGCAAGTCGCGCAACAGTTCATCGAAGGCCGCAAAAGCGATCGCATCGGCATGGTGGTCTTCGCCGCACGCAGCTTCACGCAATGCCCGCTGACGCTGGATTACGGCATTCTGATTAATTTTCTCAAAAAAGTCGATGTCGGTTTGGTGGATGACGGCACGGCAATCGGACTCGGCATGGCGACCGCGGTTGATCGCCTGCGCAACAGCAAGGCAAAAAGCAAAGTGGTTATTCTGCTCACCGACGGCGTCAACAATGCCGGCGAGATTGATCCCTTGACTGCCGGACGCGTGGCGCAAGCGTTCAACATTCGCTTCTACACCATCGGCGTCGGCACGCGCGGGCAGGCGTTGTATCCCGTGCAAGACCCCATTTTCGGCAAACGCTATGTGCCCATGCCGGTGGAAATTGATGAAGCCTCGCTGACGCGCATCGCGGACATGACCAAAGGCAAATATTTTCGCGCCACCGACCGCCAGAGTCTGGAGAAAGTTTTTGCCGAAATCGATCAACTCGAAAAAACAAAAATCGAAGTCAAGCAATTCACGCGTTACAAGGAATTGTTTGTATCGTGGCTGGCCGTGGCGTTGGGCCTGGTATTTGTTGAGATTGTTTTGGCGAATACGAAATTTCGCAAAATACCGTAGCCACTGTTGCCATTGCCAATTTACTTGGTCGAAGTCCGCTCGCGAAGTGTCATCCCGGCCGGCGGGATCTTGTGAAGTACGCAGCATCCGTCCTGGAACTGCACCAGAGCCTTTCAGGATGACAAGATAACACCGCAGCGTTGAGTTCGAGAATTGCCCGTACTTTTGTCATTGTCATTCAGCAGGAATCTTGTGAGGTCGCGGGTTCGCTGCCGGTTCGAGTCGCTTTCTTAATACTTCACAAGATTCTTTCTGAATGACACATCTCGGAGTTTGCATCGACTTAAAGTTGTAGTGATAGGATACTCACAAAAATCAACATATCGATGCATTACTGCCCGGGCGGCAGTCTGAATTGTCACGAATATCTCTTACAGACGTCATGATCCGTTTTGCAAACGATACCATACTTTATTTGCTGCTCGGCATACCCTTGCTGATCGTCTTTTTTTATTTTGTGGGGCGCTGGAAAAAAGCGGCCATGGCGCGTTTCGGCAATTTGTTGCTGCTCGAACAACTCATGCCGTCGTTCAGCCGCAAGCGCCGCACGTGGAAGTTGGTTCTTTTGTTGGCGGCGATTTTATTCATGATTCTCGCGCTCGCGCGGCCGCAAGTGGGCACGGCGCTGGAAGAGGTGAAGCGCGAAGGCGTTGACATCATGGTTGCGATTGACGTCTCGGAATCGATGTATGCCGAGGACGTGCCGCCGAATCGTTTGGCGAAAGCGCGGCGTGAGGTGGCCTCGTTGATCGATAAATTGCAGGGCGATCGCATCGGCTTGATTGCGTTTGCCGGCGAAGCGTTTGTGCAATGCCCGCTCACGCTTGATTACGGCGCCGCGAAGATCTTTCTTGATGTGCTGGAACCGGGATTGATTCCCACGCCGGGCACGGCAATCGGCAAAGCCATGCAGTTGGCGTTGCAAAGTTTCGAGAACACCGAACGCCAATATAAAGTTCTGATTTTGATCACAGACGGCGAAAGTCACGATGAAGAGGCCATGACGGTGGCGGAAGAGGCCGAGCGCCAGGGCGTGGTGGTTTATCCCGTCGGCATCGGTTCGACCAAAGGCGTACCGATTCCCGTCGTTGATGCGCAGGGCAATCGCACTGGAGGCTTTAAAAAAGGCAGCAACGGCGAAGTCGTCATCACGAAATTGGATGAACTCACGCTCGAGAAAATTGCGCTGCAAACCGGCGGCAAATATTATCGCGCCTCCTCCGGGCAAGCCGAGTTGGATCGCATTTACGATGAAATTTCAAAAATGGAAAAGAAGGAATTGGCTTCGCTGAAATTCTCGCATTATGAGGAACGGTTTCAGTACGTGTTGCTGTTTGCGTTGTTGTTTCTAATCATTGAACTGTTGATTTCCGAGCGCCGCAAAGTCAAAACAGAATGGCGCGGGCGTTTGGCCTCACCTGTTTTGGAGGATGAGGGCAACGGCACTTTATCACAAATCGACTCGGCACAGAGATAAACATGTTTCGTTCATGGAATAAATCAGCGGGAGCATGCTTGGTTTACCCGGCCCGGCGGGTGTTGCTTTTGACTGTCGCCGGTACCTCATTTTTTTCTGCTTCACTTTTTGCGCAAGGCGCGGGGCGCAAGCAAGTGCTGGAGGGCAATCGCAAATATGCCGAAGGCAAATACGACGAAGCAAATGACAGCTATCGCGACGCCGAAATCGACAATCCGGAGTCCGCGATCGTAAAATTCAACATCGGCGATGTACTGTATCAAAAGCGGAATTATGAAGAGGCGCTGAAAACCTATCAAGAAGCCATTCAAAAAAGCGACGACCTCAAGCTGCAAGCGCAGGGCTATTACAACATCGGCAACACGCTGTATCGTTTGAACAAATGGCCGGAGAGTATTCTAGCCTATCAGCAGGCGCTGAAGCTGGATCCGAACGATGAAGATGCCAAATACAATTTGGAGTACGTGCGCACCAAATTGAAAGAAAACGCCCAGAAACAGCCGCAAGAGCAGCAGAATCAGCAGCAACAACAACAGCAGCAGCAGCAAAACCAGAAGCAGGATTCACAACAGAAGCAGGATGAACAGAATCAGCAAGAGCAGCAGCAACAAGAGCAACAATCCGGCGAACAGCAGCAGCAAGAACAATCCCAGCAAGAAAAAGATCAACAAGAACAGCAGGCGCAGGAACAGCAAGGCCAGGCGCAAGAGCAGAAATTAACCAAAGAAGAAGCTGAACGCTTGTTGCAGGCGTTAGAGAAACAAGAAAAAGATGCGCAGAAACAGCGCCAAGTCAAGGCGCGGGGACGTGTGCGGGTGGAGAAAGATTGGTGATGACCATGGCAATTCATAAAATAGCGGCGACATTGAAAGCCGCAGCCGTTTGCGCCTCGTTTGTCATACTGGCAAGCGTTACGAGTTACGCACAAGTCACAGTGACGGCGACGATTGATCGAACGCAAATCGGCTTGAATGAAGATTTCACGTTGAGCGTGGAAGTGTCCGGCAGCAACGCCGGCAAGCCGCAATTGCCGGCGATGGAAAACTTTGCGCAGCTTGCCGGCACCAGCAGCTCGCAAAGCATTCAGATTATCAACGGACGCATGTCGTCGTCGCACACCTATCATTACACCTTCATCGCAATTGCCGCAGGAAAATTCGAAATCGGGCCGGTGGAAGTTGAAGCCGGCGGCCAGGTCTACCGCAGCCAGCCGATCCGCATCGAGATTGCGCAAAGCGCCGCCGGTGGCCAGCCGTCTGCGCCCGGCGCTGGACCCGCGCCGCAAACCGATCCCAACGTCAAAGCCGAGAGTAGCATTTTTTTGCGCGCGGAGGTTGACCGCAAACAGGTTTACCAAAATCAACCGGTGATCGTGACATTCAAAATCTACACGGCGCGCAATATCCGTAATTATGGCAACGCAAAAATCCCGAGCTTCACGGGCTTTTGGGTGGAAGATTATTCCATGCCGCGGCAACCGCGCACGTATCAGCAAGTGATCAACGGCCAGCGCTTTCTCGTGGCAGAAGTCAAGCGCACGGCGTTGTTTCCGCAATCCGCCGGCAAGAACACCATTGAGTCGATGAGCCTGGAATGCGAAGTGCAGGCGCAATCGCGCCGCCGCTCGCGTGATCTCTTTGATAATTTTTTTGATGATCCTTTTTTTGCGCCGATGGAACGCGTCGCCATTGCTTCGCGTCCGGTCGAGATTGAGGTTCTGCCGTTGCCCGCGGCCGGGAAACCGGCAAATTTTTCCGGGGTGGTGGGCGATTATTCCATCACCGCTTCGGTGGATCGCACGACGGCAAAAGCGAACGAGGCCATCACGCTGAAGGTACGCATTGCCGGCCAGGGCAATATTAAAACGCTGCCGCCGCCGCAGATAGATTTGCCTCTGGACTTTGAGGTGTATGATCCCAAGGTTTCACAACAAGTCGATACCGAAGACGCTCAGATCTCCGGCAGTAAAACTTGGGAATATGTGCTGGTGCCGCGTTATGCGGGCGCGCACGAAATCAAACCGATTGCGCTTCACTATTTCAATCCGCGCGCAAAGCAGTATGCCGTTGCCAGCACGAAGCCGATCGCGCTTACCATCGAGCCGGGCAGCGCCGAATATGCGAATGCGGCCTTCGGCGGCGCTTCGAAAGAAGACGTAAAATTGCTCGGGCAGGATATTCGTTTTATCGCGATCGGCGCGCTGCCGTTGCAACGGATGGGCGCGCGCAACTACACCAGCGCGTGGTTCCTCACCCTGCTCGCCTTGCCGGTGCTGGGCTTTATCGGCGCATGGTTTTGGCAGCGCCATCAAGCGAAGCTGACCACGAATGTGGCTTATGCCCGCAGCCGTAAAGCGACGCGCGCAGCGCAAAAGCAATTGCATACCGCCAAAAAACTGCTGCAGGCCAATGACAGCAAGGGCTTTTACGCCGAAGTGCAGCGCGCATTGATGGGATTTCTCGGCAACAAATTAAATGTCGCGGAAGCCGGTTTGGTTACTGATGACATCGCCCAGCTTCTCCAGGGAAAAAACGTCGCACCGGAATTGATCTCAAATTATCTTGCTTGTTTGCATAACTGCGACTTCCAACGCTTTGCGCCCGCCACCGCAACCGGCGGCGAAATGCAGCAGTTTTATGACAAGGCGCGCGGCGTCATTGAGGAGTTGGAGGACGTACTATGAAGAAAACGGCCATCCCAAAGATTTCGCCCACGGAAAAAACCATCCCACAGAAAAAGGTTTTGCGACATCGCACTTCTGTGGGATTTCCACTTCTGTGGGCTTTTGTTGGTTTTTTGTGTACCTTCGCACCGATGCGCATTTTTGCCGATGAAGCGGCCAGCTTGTTTCAGCAAGGGAATCAACAATATCAAGCCGGACAATATGCTGAAGCCGCGGCTACCTATGAAAAAATTTTGGCGCTGGGCAAGGAAAATTGGCAGGTTTATTATAATCTCGGCAACGCGTATTTCAAGCTGCGCCAACACGGCAAGGCGATTTTGAATTACGAACGCGCGTTGCAACGTAATCGCCGGAGTGAGGATGTTCGATTCAATCTCGATCTCGCGAACCTGGCGATCACAGATCACATTCCCGAACCGCCGCGCTCGCTTATCGTCGTGTGGATTGACGCGGCGCTCAATGTCTTTTCGCTGCAGCAAGTGGCGCTGTTCGGTTTGATTTTTTGGATCTTGATGTTTCTTGGTTTGACTGCGAATCTCATTGCCGGCAACAGAAGCTGGCAGCGCCTGGGCCGGCGGGTGGCGTGGGGCGCGGGCGCAGCCGGGCTGCTTTTTGCATTGATTTTTGCAACGCTGTTCTATCAGCAGCGCACCGAGCGCTATGGCATCGTTTTGCAAAAACGGGTCATTGTGCACAGCGCGCCGGACGCGGAGGCAACGGAAGCTTTTATTTTGCACGAGGGCGCCAAGTTTCAGTTGCAAGAAGAAAGCGGCCAATGGGCGCGGGTACGCCTAGCCGATGGCAAAGTGGGATGGTTGCGGCGCGAAGCCGTGGAAGCAATTTAGCACACATCACATAATTTGTAGGAGTACTCTCCTGAAGCATCACTCAGACGAATCTTGTGAAGTCCCGGGTATTATGCCTACTCACAAACTTAAACCGCAAAAGACGCTTGGATGATGTGACTTTAAAACTACCATCTCTTAAAACAGTAATCACGGTGGCACCGTTCAATACAAAAAATAAAGATTCATTTTTGAGATCATGTCCGAAATAACTTTAGAATACCGCAAGCATGTGCGTACGACCTGGCTTTGGGTCGGAAGCTTTGCGCTGCTCATTCTCGTGGGCGAGGCGGGTTTCAATCTCGTCGAGCGTGCGCTCGGCCGTTATCTCGTATGGCACAACACCGGCAGGGAAAAAATCGGGCGCAGTTGGCAGGAAGATCAGAACCGTTTGGTGGCCAACACCAATCTCGAAAAAATCACGCAAGTGCGGCGCGAGCAATTGAGTCTGATCGCCGGCATTTCGAAATTCGAAGAGTTGGTGAATTTCACTGCTGCCAGCGCGCGCACGGAATTGCCGCCGGAGCAGTTCGGCTTGATCTATCGCGAACTGCCCGCCATCTTCCGGCCGCTGCTCGTGCCCACCGGCAACATGGTGAGCTTCAATCGCGAACGCAATGTGACGAACGTCACGATCAATCGCTATGCCGATCGCCTCGATTTATTTTTGCTCGATGCCAACCACCAGGTGTTGTATCAAACCTCGCTACCGAACGATCAGATCGAAATGATCGCCAATCATGGCAAGGAGCGCGAAATTGACGTGCGCACAGTTGCGCGCTTTGCGGGCCGGGTGTTGAGTGCAGAAGAATTCTTCGAAGTTTTGGATCGCAAATTTTATGATGAACGCGCGGAGATGATCAAGGAGTTGCCGGTGTTGACCGACCCCAGCACTTACCTCGTGCGCGTGGGATTTTCAAATCGCGTTACAGCAGGCTTCGTGGAAACCGCTTTTGCGCTCGATGACGGCCGCGCGATCATTTACTATCTCCCGGAGGAATGGACAACCGATTTCATCATGAAAGCAGGCGATCATGCGAGCCCAAATCCTCTATAGTTTGATGTTGGTTGTCGCCAGCTTGATCCTGCTCGGCATGGCGCTTTTTTTCGTCGTGTTGAGCGACCTGCCCTACATCCCCAACGATTTGCGCAGCCTGGTCTATGCGCGGCCAACCGAGATTTATGCGGCGGACGGCACGCTGGTGCAACGTTTGGGCGGCCGCACGTATGTTTCCCTCGACAAAATCAGCCCCAATTTTCTCAACGCGGTCATTGCCACCGAAGACGGCGATTTCTACCGGCACAGGGGCATTGATAAGCTCGGTTTGCTGCGCGGCGCCTACCGCAGCCTCGCCGGCCATCCGCTGCAAAGCGGGTCCACCATCACCCAGCAACTCTCAAAGTATCTTTTCTTCAGCTTTCAAAAAAGTTTTGGCCGGAAATTGAAAGAGATTCTTATCAGCTTGCAGCTCGAGGCGACGTTCAGCAAAAAGGAAATTCTGGAAGCCTACTGCAATCTTATCTACTTCGGCGGCGCAGCGCATGGCGTTGAAGACGCCGCGCGACAATATTTCAACAAATCTGCCGCCGACCTGAGCGTGCCGGAAGCCGCGATGCTGGCGGGTATTCTCAACTCGCCGCAAAGCCTGAATCCCTTTTCACACTTCGACCGCGCCAAAGCGCGGCAACGCCTGGTGCTGCGGCGCATGGTGAAAGAAGGTTATCTCGATGAATCAGGCTTTGCCCAAGCTTCCACAGATTCGGTTTATCTCTCACAACGGCGCTCGCTCGGCAACGATTTTATAGATTATGTGATCACCGAAGCGCAAGAACGTTACGGCCGCGAGCCGGTGCAGTATGGCGGATTGCGCATCTATACCACGCTTGATCCGGCGTTGCAAGCAATCGCTGAGCAGGAAATCGAGGCGGGCACGCTTAAATTGGAAGCTGATCTTGACTCGACCGGCATGCCGCTGCAAAGCGCGTTGGTCGCGATTTCGGTGACGACCGGTGAAGTCAAAGCGCTGGTGGGCAGCCGGCGCTATGTGCCGGCCGGCTTCAATCGCGCGGTGGAAGCGAATCGCCACGTCGGCTCGTGCATCAAGCCTTTCGTATATTTGACGGCGCTCGAGCAACTGCGCCTGACGCCGCGCACG
Source organism: Cytophagia bacterium CHB2 (assembly GCA_030263535.1). Lineage (NCBI taxonomy): Bacteria > Pseudomonadati > Bacteroidota > Cytophagia > Cytophagia bacterium CHB2. The sequence continues at coordinate 10,446 of SZPB01000088.1, read as the reverse complement.
ATCGTGCATGATACCGTCACCACCTTGCGCGACGCCAATAACCGGCCCTATCGCCCGCGCAATTTCGACCGCCAGTATCACGGTGAGATGGTATTGAAAGCGGCGCTCATGCAATCGCTCAATGTCATTTCAGCGCAGCTTACCGCAGAAGTCACGCCGGCAAAAGTGATTGAAACCGCGCGGCGTATGGGTATCTCGACGCCCATTGAAGAAGTCATCTCACTCGCGCTTGGCACGGCCGGCATGTCGCCGCTGGAACTGGCGGCGGCCTATGCCGTGATTGCCAACAACGGCGTGTATCATCGCCCGATTCTCATCAAACGCGTTGAAGATCTCAACGGCGTGATTCTCGATCGTGAATACAGCTTTGGCGAAACGCGTTTCGAACCGGCTGTGACGTATCAAATGTTGGACATGATGATGGGCGTCATCGAAGGCGGCACCGGCCGCGTGGTGCGCGCATTGGGATTCGACGCGCCGGCCGCCGGAAAAACCGGCACCAGCACGGAGTATACCGATGCGTGGTTTACCGGCTTCACGACAAGCCTTTCGACTGCCGTGTGGGTGGGCTACGATCGCGATGCACAAATGCGCACGCGCGAAAAACGCGGGGTGGACGGCAGCCGCGGCGGCGCGCCGATTTGGGCGAATTTCATGAAGCGCGCGAATGCGCTTTATCCCGGCCGCGCGTTCATCATGCCGCCGGGCTTGAAGACGATTTACGTGAATCCGCAAAAAGGCTGGGAAGTGATCAAACCGGAAGACGGCCTGCGCGTGGTTATGCCGGAAGCGGCGGAGAACGATCCTTTTGAATAGAACAGCCCTTTTTTGAAACCCAATTCAACTTTGCGAACAAAAACTTCCAGAGTTCTCGCGAGCCGGCGTTGTAAGGTTGAGCCGGCCTTTCGCAACCCCAAACCGGCTTTGAGTTTCGCCCAAACTATCACCGCCGTGCTGATCGTATCAAGCGCCACCTGCTGCTCTGCTTCACGGCTTTGGTGATGAAACCTTCACCCGTTTGAAACGTGTTCGCCCGGGCAGTTCGCGGGCGGATTAAAACCACCACACCCATCGCTACCTCATGCCACAAACCGTTGCGTTGTTTATTCCCTGCCTGGTTGATCAACTCTATCCCGAAATCGGCATGCACATGGCCAATGTGCTGCGCCGCGCTGGTGTGCAGGTTGAATATGACCAGCGGCAAACCTGTTGCGGCCAGCCCGCCTTTAACACCGGCTATCGCGACGAGGCGCGCCGTGTCGCCGAACATTTTCTCGACATATTCGCAGGGAAAGAGGCCATCGTTGCGCCCTCAGGCTCCTGCGTCGCGATGGTGAGGAATTTCTATCCCATGCTTTTTGCGAATCATGCGCGGCAGGCGGAAGCAACTGCGCTTGGCCAGCACGTGTTTGAATTCTCGGAATTCCTGGTGAAACGCCTGGGCGTGACGGCACTGGGCGCGCGTTTTCCGCACAAAGTGTTCTTTCACAATTCCTGTCACAGTTATCGGGAATTGCGTTTGCTGAACGAGCCGATCGCCTTGCTGCGCAACGTACAAGATCTGCAACTTCTCGAAACAAACGAGGAGCCGGTATGCTGCGGCTTTGGCGGGCTGTTCTCCTTTAAATTCGCGCCGATAGCTTCGAGCATGGCGGCGAGCCGCTTGCAGCGTTACGAAGCGCTGGGTGCGGAGGCAATAGTAACCAATGATCCCGGTTGCTTGATGCAAATGCGGCGCGAGGCGCAAAGCCGGCGCAGCGGTTTGCAGATTCTGCATTTGGCGGAAGTTTTGGATCGAACGTGAATGCAAGTTAACTCAACTATGTCACATGTCAAAAAGCCCGGCAGGGCAAAGGCATCGCATAGAAATGACAGCGGTTCAGTTGTCGCATTTGCTCGGAATAATGACGACAGAAAGAATACCGGATACGCCAGGGCTTCACAAGATTCCATCGAAATGACAGACTCTATGAGTAAATGGAAAACAATGGAAGCGCATGTCTGAATACCAACATTTTCTTCACCGCTCTGCCGTCAAGGCGAACGATGCGGCACATCGCCAGAAGCTTGACAAAGCGATCGCGAGCTATGATCTGCAAGTGAACGCGACCAAGACCCGGCAATTCAAAAATTGGGGGCATGCGCGCGCGCTGGCGGCTGCCATCAAAAATGAAACGCTGGCCCATTTACCCGATCTGCTCGAGCAATTCGAAAAAAACTTTCTGGCTGCCGGCGGCAAGGTTTTTTGGGCCGAAACCGCAACGGACGCGGCTTCCTATGTCAAAGCATTGGCGCAGAAGCATCAAGTCAAGCGTGTGGTCAAATCCAAATCCATGACCACGGAAGAGATTCACCTGAACGAAAATCTTGAGAAAATCGGCGTGGAGGTTTGGGAAAGTGATCTCGGCGAGTTGATCGTGCAGCTCAATAACGAAAAGCCGTATCACATCGTGACGCCCGCGATGCATAAGAGCAAAGAGGAAATCAGCCGGCTGTTTCATGACAGGCTGAAGGCCCCGCTCACCGACAACGCCGAAGAACTGACCATGATCGCGCGCCGGCATTTGCGCGATGTTTATCTCACCAGCGGCATCGGCATCACCGGCGCGAACTTCTTGATTGCCGATCTCGGCGCCATTGTGGTCACGGAAAACGAAGGCAATGCCCGGTTGAGCATGGCTTGTCCGCCGGTACATGTTGTGATTGCCGGTATTGAAAAAATGCTGCCACGCTTCTCGGATTTGAGTTTATTTTTGCCGCTGCTCGCGACCAGCGGCACCGGGCAGGAGATCACGAGTTACAACTCAATTGTGTTCGGCCCGCGCCATTTCAATGAAAGCGACGGCCCGACCGAGATGCACGTGATTCTGCTCGACAACGGCCGTTCCGCGCTTTATCAACAAGAAAAGTTCCGTGAAATTCTGCGCTGCATTCGCTGCGGCGCGTGTTTGAATGCCTGTCCGGTTTTTCACACGATCGGCGGGCACAGCTACAACACCACCTATCAAGGTCCGATCGGTTCGGTGATCACGCCGCATTACAACGGCTTTGCTAAATTTCAACATCTCGCAGCCGCCTCGTCTTTGTGCGGGGCATGCAGCGATGTGTGTCCGGTACATATCGACATTCATCATCTGTTGCTGGAGAATCGCTATGAGGCGGTTCACCGGTATCATCTCTCCAAGTTTTGGCATGCCGCCATGCGCGTCTATGCCTGGGCGATGTCCGATAGCCGGCGCTTGCAGAGCATGCGCACGTGGCTCCTCCGGCTGCGGCCGCTGCAACGCTTGTTTTTCCGCTCCGGCGAAACGCCGCCGGAATTGAGTGTGAAATCTTTTCATGAATTGTGGGCCGAGCATGAAAACAAGTCGTGAAAGAATTTTGAAACGATTGCGCACCGCTGCGCCGGCCGGCCACTTCCTGCCGTCACAGAGTGATGGTGAGATATTCGTGTGGCAGGCGGAAAATCAAGCGGAAGCAATCACGGCTTTCGCGGATAAATTGGCGTTGCTCAAAGCAGAATTCTATCGCGTTGCCAACACGCACGAAGCCGCAACGCAATTGCAGGCTTTGCTGATGCCGTTGGCGCATCACGATCACAAAGAGGCAGGAAGGCCGCAATTTCTGCGGCATGCTTCGGTGTTGCTGGAAGAAATCATGCGACAGGAGCCGTGGTTGCAGGCGAATATTGCCGTGCAAACAGAAAACATTGCCGCGCGCGAGTTTGCGCATTATAAGGCGGGTATCACGACGGTGGAATCTCTGGTCGCGCGCACCGGCAGCATTGTCGTCAGTTCCGCCGGCAACGGCGGGCGGCGGCTCTCGGTGCTGCCGCCGTTTCACATTGCGATTGCCACGCTTGATCAACTGGTGGATTCATTGGATGGCGCAATTGCGAATTTTCGCAAATCCGGGCGGGAACGCTTGACCAGCGCATTAACGGTGATCACCGGGCCGAGCCGCACGGCCGACATCGAGAAAATTCTCGTGCTGGGCGCGCATGGGCCGAAGCGCCTGGCGGTGATTTTGGTTGGGTGAAAGTGGGGAGGTGTAGCCATTCAGTTGGTATTGATAACGTTCTCCTACAATACCTAAACCGGATGCGCCGGAACCAAAAAGAAAAAGCCTCACGCATAGACGCGAAAGCGCAAAGAACCCGCAAAATTTTTCTTTGCGGAACCTCTGCAGCTTTGCGTCCTTGCGTGAAAAGCTTTGCCTTTAAAGCAAAGAGCTCATTCATAATAGATCACAGCGGATTCTCAGACAAGCGGAAAACCGCAGCCCCTCGCGCGGCTCCAACGGATAGATTAACGCCAACGGATAAGGCTTTTTGTTTTTTCATCCGTTGGTCTTAATCTATCCGTTGGTGATAAGAATTTGAAATTTTATTCTGGCTTTGACTTCCCAACCCACCTAATCATCTTCAACTGGTTCAAGATACAATGCGATGGCTTCCGGGATATTCGCCAACGCCTCTGCGGTGGTTTCGCCTTCACTGACACAGCCTGGCAGCGAGGGAACGTAAACCGTATAACCACAATCCTCGCTGGGCTCCAAAACCACCTTGAATCGGGTGCTCGAGTTCTCCTTGCCTTTTGTAATCGAATGAATCAATCTAAAATTAATACAAGGGAAAAGTCAAGAGCATTTTTGACGGCTTCACAGCGCCAACGCCGTTTTGATCCCTTCCAATGCTTTTTGCGTGCGCTGCTCGTCTTGGATCAGCGCAAAGCGCACGTGGCCGTCGCCGTGCTCGCCGAAGCCAATACCAGGCGACACCGCAACATCGGCTTTGTCGAGCAAATGCTTCGTAAATGCCAATGAACCCATTCTGCGAAATCTCTCAGGTATTTGCGCCCAGACAAACATGGTGCCCTTGGGCGGCGGAACATGCCACCCCAGGCGCGTGAGGCCGTGACACAGGGCATCGCGGCGGACACGGTAATTTTCGACAATGTCCTGCACACAATCCTGCGGCCCGTTGAGCGCGGCAAGCGCGGCAATTTGCAGCGGCTGAAAGATGCCGTAATCCAGATAACTTTTCAGGCGTTCCAGCGCCGCCACCAATTTCGGATTGCCCACCATAAATCCCAGCCGCCATCCCGCCACATTGTAGCTTTTGGATAGCGAAAAGAACTCCACGGCAATATCTTTCGCGCCCGGCACCTGCAACAACGAGGGCGGACAATAACCATCAAACGCCAAATCGGCGTAGGCAAAATCGTGAATCACGAACAGGCGATATTCGCGCGCCAGCGCAATCACCTTGTGCATGAAGTCGAGATCGGCGATTTCCGTGGTGGGATTGTGCGGAAAGCTGATGATCAAATAGCGCGGGGCTGGGCGGCCTTCCGCGCGTTCGCGGTGGATGGCATCTTCGATATTCTTCAAGAAATCAGAGACCGGCGAAATCGGCACCGGACACACGCGGCCGCCGGCAATGATCGGCGCATACAAATGAATTGGATATGACGGCGAAGGCGCTAATACCGCTTCGTCCTTCTGCAACACCGCAAGCATCAAATGCGACAAGCCTTCCTTCGCGCCGATGCAGGCGATGGCCTCGGTTTCGGGATCGAGCGTAACGCCGTAGCCGCGGCCATACCAGTCACAAATAGCCTGGCGCAAATGCGTGATGCCCCGTGAAACCGAATAACGGTGATTCTGCGGCACGTCAATCGCGCCGTGCAGCTTTTCGATGAGATGGCGCGGCGGCGCGCCGTCCGGATTACCCATGCTGAAATCAATAATGTCGCGGCCTTCCTGCCGCGCTTTTTCCATCAGTACAGCGACATGGCGAAAAACATACTGCGGCAGTTTTTGTAGACTCGGAAATTCGGATGCTTCAATCGTGTGGCCCATGGCAAAATTCCCAATACTGAAATTGAATTTACATGGCAATGAAAACAAGTCGCCCACGGAAGTGAACGTCCCACAGAGAAAGTCTTTGCACCTTACGTCCTGTGAGAGTCCGGCTTCAGTGGGCGATCTATTCACCAGCCCTGAGTTTTATCATCAAAAAAACGTCACAAAAGATGCGGTTAATGTAGAGACAAAGTCAAGTGTTTGCCAATGCCGTCCGAAAATATTTTCAGCAGCGCTTTCGAAATTTTCTTCAAAATAAATTTCCGCAATTTTTCTGTTAGTTGGTACTGGCATACAGATTTAATGGAGAAGAGCTTCTCCCGTTCTGAAATCAGCGAAACCTGCGCCGCCGGTTTCGCTGACCTTCTGGGTAACCCGGACCGCTGCTGCACGCCAGCGCCGCACCGCATCCTGCCAGCGTTCCTGCCCATCACTGTTCTGCTTTTGCTCTGAGTTAGGCCGTCGCCGTTGCCGTCATCACAGGCATTTGTTACAAAATCGAGATTTCGCCGGCGCCGGCATCATGATAAATCGCAATAGCTTCTCTCGCACCATTACGGAAGCTGGATCATCTCTGGAGGTTCAAGGATGAGGCTTCACAACCTTCTGCGCTCCTGGCCGCCGCTTTTTCCTTTAAATTTCTTTAACTTAGGCATGGCGAAATTTACCCTGCTCACGCTTGCTGCAAGCTTGGTTGGGTTAACCCTCTGCCGGTTAATTCCTTCGCCGCTATTTGCCTGCTTTTTGCCGATGGCGGGTCTTGGGGTTGCGATGGCGATTGTCGCGCGTCTCAACGAACCGTTGGCGGCCGAAGCGGAGTTAAAAATCACCCGCGTGCCGGAACGCGCCGGCCTCGGTAAAATTTTACACCGCGTCGCCGGCTATCTCGACGTGCAGCGCATTGTGCAAACCGAAACTTTGCACGAACGCGCGTTCCGGCTGGCGCACGATGCCATGTTCATCGTCAATGGCGAATTGCGCTTCATCGAAGCCAATGAAAGCTTTTGCGCATTGTGGGGATTGCGGCGGCAGGAATTGTTCAAACGAACCTTGCCGGAAATCATGGCTGAGGCGGGGTTCGAGCAGGAAGATTTTTGCGCCTTGCTCGCGCGCGCGGATTTTCAAGGTGAAATGACCCTCACCGCACGCGACGGCGCGCAGCGCGTGTTTGATCTTCAGGCCATGCCGATTTCCAGCGAGCTTTACTTTGGCATTGCGCGGGAGGTGACGGAAACGCATCATTGCCAGGAGGAATGGCGCCGCGCTGCGGAATGGCGCGAGCTGCTCTTGCGCAATATGAATGATGGCCTGCTGGTGATCGATCGCGAAGGCCGGCCGCTCATTCACAATCGCGCCGCCGAAGCCATGCTGGGCCTGCCGGCAGAAGAGTTCGAAAAGCTGGCAGTGCTTGATGGCAAGCTCGCGCACGAATCCCAGCGCTGGGCTTTGCGTCCGATGGGATTGGAGGATCCGTTTGCGCTGGCGTTGCACGAGGCGCGCAAAGCGCAGGATTGCCGCGCACAGGTTTATCGCGATGACCGCCTCGTGCGCCAGCTCGTGATTGATGTTTCTCCGCTGTATGACGAGCATCAGGAATTGCTCGGCGCGCTCACCACGTTGCGCGACTTGAGCCGGCGTGAATTGAGGCCGCTGGAGCCGGGTTCGCTGCAAGCGCGCACAGAACCGCAGCAAATCGTGCGGCTGACCGAGTTGGTGGAATTGGCCGCCAGCGCGGGCCACGAGATCATTAACCGCATGACAGGCATCATCAGTTATGCGCAACTCTTGCAGGAACGCGCTGCCGCCGGACAGGAAGAAGCCGCGTTATTGCACGGCATTGTGGGCGAGGGTGAACGCGTGACCGGCATTCTGCGGCACCTGCTCGCGTTTGCGCGCCCGCGTCCGCATGAACGCCTTGTGACCCCGCTCGAAGGTGTGATTGCAGCCTCATTGCGCTTGATGGCGCCGCGCCTGCACAAAGATGGCATTCGCGTTCATAACACCGCTGCGCCGGATTTGCCCCCGGTGAGCTGCCATTGCCAGCAAATGCAGGAGGTTTTCATCAATCTGCTCAGCAATGCCCAGCATGCGCTCAATTTGAAATTTCCCGGCGCTGGAACCGACAAGACGATTTTGATTCACACAACCCTGGCCCTCTCCGAGAGCGGCAGCACATGCATTCGCGCCACATTTACCGACAACGGCATCGGCATTGCGCCCGAGGTTTTGCCCATGATTTTCGCGCCCTTTTTCACGACCAAGCAAAAAGACGAGGGCACGGGTTTGGGATTGAGCCTGAGCCGGCAGATCATTCAAGATCACGGCGGCGAGATTCGGGTGCAAAGCACGGTGGGAAGTCACACGACGTTTATCGTGGAACTGCCGTTGGCGGAAGAGGTGGATTGATCATCCTGCAGTGTGATGCCTGGTGATGAGGCCGCCGCTAAAACAAAAACCCCGATCTTCAATTTGCACTAAAGATCGGGGCTTAAAATCAAACCTCAAGAATTTTCATCACATCACCATTTGCTGCTGGCGCGATTGTGCGTGCGTATGCAGCAAAATCAGAATCGTGAGATCGATCAGCGCTTTTTCGCGATGGCGCGGGCGGTAATGCAGCTTGCGGCCCTTGGCAAACGCCAGGAAATTTTGCAACTGCTGATACAGCGCCGCGTGATCGAGTCCCGCCCATTCCGATTCATATTTGCGATTCTTCAGCAACGGCGCGATTTTCTTGGCGAGCAAATCCGAGACACTCTTGCCGTTTTTCACATCGCCGAACCGGCTCACCAGGGCTTTCGACACATTCAACAAATCATTCGAGCTTTCGCGCAAACGATCCAGCACTTCGGGATTGGTGAGCGGCAGCGCTTTGTGCGCCAGCCGCTGCGATTTTTGCGTGCGCGGATTGACGGCCATGGCGTAATAACTGCCAATGCCGCTCGCGCGATCAAAGCTCCACCAGCGCCGCAGCAATTCCGTGCCGGAGACGCGGTAAACCTTGGCGCGCCGGCTGCTGCCGGATTCGGGATCCAGCACGAAATACGACCGGCTCTTCGAACCGGCGACCAGAATCCAATGCTCGAAACGGTCGACGCACAAAATCACGGGCTGGCCTTCGCTATGCTTCTGCCGCACCCACGCCAACGCCTTGCGGCCATGGCTTTTGTGATCCCAATTCGCGACAATACCTTCATAACCGAGGCGGCGCAAGCCGCGTTGCAAGCCGTTTTCGGTCGTACCGCTCGCCGGGCGTGTGCCGCACGCCTTTTTGATGCGTCCGATCGAAATGTCGGCGTTGCCCAACAGGCGAAGCGCGTTGAAGATGCAGGTCGGGCCGCAGCTATAATCATCTGGTTGAATGGCAAAAGCCATGATCAAATCTCCGCGACGGCGATTTTGAGATGAAATACCTCGGGCTCTCACCCTGATAACCGTTAGAGGTAGCTTACAAAACGCAAAATTCGGGGTTCAAGTCTCAAAAGCAGGTGCAACGGGCATGCAGTCTGATTTGCAAATGTCGATGTGAAAACTTCCCTTCCCCTCTCCCATTTTTTAATGCGGCTCAATATAATAAGCCCATCGGTGAGAAGCAATGGTTTAGTTGGTGATCAAAGGTTGCACAGTTTGTATCTGAAGCTTTTCCAGAGACCTATTTTGCTAAATTTTTTTTGAGATTGGCAAGAAGGGCTAGATTGCGGTGGGGAAACGGCCGGAATTGGTTTTTTCAAGATATTGTTAATTTTATTTTTAATTTGATAGAATTTTGTGCTCAGATCGGCTCCAATTTCTCTTCTGAAATATTATCGGATTCGGACGATTTTGCAGGCTCTTCCAACGGTACTGGCATTTTGGCATTATCTTCCGCTGGCGCGGGCGCAGGTGCTGGTTTTGTTTGCTGCATTAAAGATCTCACCTTTGCGCCAAGCCCATCAATTGCGCCACTTTCGCGCGATAATTCGAGATGCGATTTAAACTCGACGCTGTAAATGTCGAGAATCGTCAAAAACAGCACGGCGATGACAGGTCCAACAATGAAACCCATGACGCCAAAAACACTGATGCCGCCAAGCGTCGAAAAGAAAATCATCAAGTCGTGCATGCCGGCATCTTTCCCCACCAGGCGCGGTCGCATGAGGTTGTCAATGTTGCCGATGATCACCATACCCATGAATGCGATGGCAAGGCCGTGCCACACATGGCCGGTGGCAATCTGAATTATAGCGATGGGTACCATCACCAACCAGGCGCCCACCGAAGGCAAGATCGACAACACCACCATGATCACGCCCCACAAAATCGGTGAGCTAATGCCGAAGGCCCAGAGCGTCAACCCGCCCAAAAAGCCTTGCATCAAACCGATGAGCAGCGTGCCCTTGACCGTCGCGCGCGCCACCGAAACGAAACGCAAGATCAACGCCTCTTCGTACACGTCATCGAGCGGGCTGAGATATTTGATGCGTTGCACGATGCGCTCCCCGTCTTTGAAGAAGTAATACATCGTAAACAACATCACAAACAAGTTGGTGACCAGGGCGATGGTGCCTTGCGAGGTTTCATTGATAAATTTTGCCAGCCACG
>SZPB01000087.1 GCA_030263535.1 Cytophagia bacterium CHB2 | reverse complement strand
GCGCCCACCGAGCGTTTGATGCCGATTTCCTTTACGCGTTCCTGCACCACGACATACATGATATTCGCGACGCCGATGCCGCCCACCGCCAGCGTCATGCTGCCGATCAAGCCCAAGAAGATGTTGAATGCCAGGAAGAAATAGAACATGAACTTGTCCGCCTCGGAGGTATCCCAAATCCACACCGCATTCTTGTCGGTGGGGTCGAATTTATATTTTTTGCCCAGTGTTTCCCGCACGCCCTCATTGACCGCTTCTGCGTTGGTGGGATCGCGATGTTGATAAATAATGTTGTTGAGATAAATTGTGCCGAAAACCGAGGCAAACGTCGAGGCGGGAATGAACACGCGATCTTGATCGCGGGAATTATAGGAAGAGTTCTGCGTTTTCTTTTGCATGACGCCGATTACGGTAAAAGGCGTCTGCCCGATAAAAATCAGCTTGCCGATGGCGTCCTGCTCGCCGAAGAGCAGCTCCTTCACTTTGTCGCCGATCACCGTCACGCGGCGGCGATGCTGCAAATCCAGATCATTGAAAAAACGCCCGCCCGGCGCGGCAATGATGTTGCGCATGTCGGCATAAATCGGATAAACGCCGGTGATGAGAGAATTGAGAATGTTCTCACCCACGCGCACCGGCGCCGAACGGCCGCTGTATTCCGGGCTGATGGCGCGAATGCCTTTGACCTGCGCCGCCAGCAGTTTAACATCTTCTTCGAGAAAAAACATCGAGCGCCCGGAGCCAAAACCTTCAAAGGCTTTTGTCGTTCTTCCGGGAAACATGATGGCAATGCTTTCGCCAATGCCGTGCATGTTGATGGCAAGCTGTTTTTTGAAGCCCATGCCAAAGGCGAGCAGCACGATAATCGCCACTGTGCCCCAGACGATGCCGAAAATCGTCAGAAATGTGCGCAGTTTTTGGCCGCGCAGATCTTGCAGGAATTCGGAAATGAATGTCGTGAGTTGAGTCATGAGCCCAGCACGTTTACATATTCAACTGCGGCCAAGCCGCAGCTTTTTTCAGGAAAAAAGGCCACGGCCAGGCCGTCGCCGATCAAATCATAAGCCTCATTGAATTTTCTTCACCGGTTTCTCAAAAACCTCATCGTTGAGATTCAATCCCGCCAGCACTTCGATGTTGATGGCGTCACTCAAACCGGTCTGAATCAGACGTTCTTCTTCCTTTTTATCATCCAACGGCACTTTGACGAAGGCAGAGTCGTTGCGAAACGTCACGACCCGCTCGGGGATGGTCAACACGCTGTCTTTCTTTTGAATGATGATATTGGCATTGGCGGAGTAGCCCGCGCGCAAGGTTGTGCCGTTCGTGGGTTCGATAAAAATCTCAATCGGGAAAACCGTGGCATTATCCTTCTTTTCGGCTTTGAGGGAGATCAAGCGCAGCCGGCCCATCACCTTGTCCTGCGGCAGCGCGCCAATTTTGATCTCTGCTTCCATGCCTTCACGCAAGCGCCCCACGTCAATTTCGTCGACCGTGCCTTTGAAGATCAATTGCTTCATGTCGGCGATGCGCATCAACACCGTGCCCTCTTGAAAGGTGGTCAGCGGCGTCACGGGATCGCCCACTTCTACCGTTTTGCTCAGCACGTAGCCTTCGATGGGTGAAGCGATGATGGTTTCAATTTGTGTGCCGCCGATTTTCACCTTGCCGCTTTGAATGAGCGCGAGTTTCTCTTTGGCAATCTTCACACGCAATTCGGCTTCCTGGAGTTTGCGCTGAAAATCGTCGTATTCCCGTGTGGAAATGAGCGCGCTTTTGAGCAACGATTCCTGGCGAATATTCTCCTTGTTGACGTTGTCCAATTCCACCTGCGCCAATTCCACGTTGCGCTTGGCTTCCGCAAGCTCCAGCGGTGTGGGATCGGGCTTGACTTCCAGCAAGGGGTCGCCGACTTTCACATAGACGCCGACATCTGCAAAGATTTTTCGGACCACACCGGTGACTTTGGATTTGACTGAAATTTCATACTCCGGCTCGATCGTGCCGACCGCAAGGGCTTTGTCAACAATATTGTTCTTCGTCACTTTTACTTTCGGCAACACATCTTTTTCGCCGTTTTTTGCCGTAACCCAAAATAAAAAGGCCGCGGCGGCCAGCGCTGCTACTCCAACAGTCGCGATAATGATTTTTTTCTTTTTCTTCATGCAATCTCCCTTCAGGTATGGCAGCTTATAAAATCGCAGCAGAATATTCTGCCTGAAAACGCTCAACATACGGCCAGCAAAAGGCAAAGGTTGCACATAATTTCGGGCAGGGGATATCACCTAGAAAACCAGCGCAGATTTTAGGATGACGCAAAGGCCAAAAAGGTTGCCTCTCTGCCAACAAAAATTTTACTACTTTTCAGGGGAGCCAGTCACAGCTTTTTTTGAGGCAGAACGAGGCGCCCGGCATCCGGCTCAATATGCACGAGTACATCGAAAATATCGAGATTTGCTTTCAGCAAACGATCCTTGACCTCATGCGCAATTTCGTGGCCGCGCCGCACTGAAGCCTCGCCATCCACGATGACATGAATATCGACAAAAAACATCAGCCCGCTTTTACGCACCCGGCATTTCTCCGTATTGCGCACACCCTCGACGTTTTGGGCAAGCACGCGAATGCTCTGCTCCAACGTTGCCGGAGGCGCGGTGTCCATCACTTCGCTGACAGCTCCGCGCAACAGGCGCACGCCATTGAATCCGATAATCACACATGCAAACAAGGCGGCCCAATCATCGGCGCTTTCATATCCTTCGCCGCCCAGCAACGCAATTGCTATCCCCACAAATGCGGCAACGGAGGTAAGGGCATCCGAGCGATGATGCCAGGCGTCGCCGCGCACAGCCGTACTTTTGATGTTTTCACCAACCTTGAAAATTGAACGAAAAAGCAATTCTTTTGTGATGACCACGATGATCAGCACCAGCAGGGTGAAGGGGGCGGGTGTGTGATGCGGCGTGAGAATCTCGCGAATGCTTTGAATTATGAGGCCGAGCGCTGCTCCCAATAAAGCCAATGCAACCACCAGCGCCGCCAGCGGTTCGGCCTTGCCGTGTCCGAAGGGATGATTGGCATCTGGCGGCTTTGCGGCGATTTTCAATCCGCCCCACACCACGGTGGTGCTGAAGATATCCAGCGTGGATTCGACGCCGTCAGCGATAAGCGCATACGAATTTCCCAAAACCCCTGCGATGACTTTGATGAATGCGAGACCCGCATTCACGAGCACGCCGATGAAGGTCGCGCGCATGCCCTTGCCCGCGCGTTCGCGCACGGCCTCGGTTTGTTGTTCGTTCATGATATTCCACGCCTGATTCATCGTGCCGGGAAGCGATGGCAATGTAGCATATTTTTGCGAGCATAAACAGGGAAAAACTTGAAAGTCTGAGTTGAAACAAGTAGATTGCAGCCAGCTTTGCGAGGGTTAATTTGACGAACACATTCCCAAACCACCACAGAGGCGCGGCGTTCGCAGAGTAAGATTGCGTGAATTCTCAGCGAACGCTGCGTCTCTGCAGTGAATCTGACCTGTCAAGTTAGCCCACCGAAAGATTTGTTGGGCCGTTAACCACGAAACTATGCGGGCATGCGCTTTCTCCATTTTGCCGATACCCATCTGGGCTTTTCCGATTTATCCAAGGTCGATCCCCAAACCGGCGTCAATCGCCGTGAGCAGGATTTTTATGACGCTTGGTGGCGTGTCATTGACGCGATTCTCACACACAGGCCGGATTTCGTGCTGCATGCCGGCGATTTGTTTCAATCGCCCCGGCCCAACAATCGCGCCATTGCCGTCGCGCTCGCTGGACTCAAGCAGCTCAGCGAAGCAAATATTCCATTTGTCGTAGTTGCCGGCAATCACTCCACCCCGCGCATTCGCGCCACCGGCAATATTTTTGAAGCGCTCAGCGTGCTGCCGAATGTGCATGCGGCATATAAAGGTGTTTATGAAAAAATCATCATTCCGGCGGCGAACGGTGAAGATTATTGCGCGGTGCATTGCATTCCGCATTGTTCGCTCAGCGAGGAGTTGGAGAAAGCCTATGCGAGCGTGCAATGGGATGAGTCGGCGCGCTGGAACCTTTTATTGACGCACGGTTCCTGGCGCGCCGCCGGCAAGCTCGATACTCGCATGGGCGAGTTCAATGAGCAGTTTCTCGAAGATCCGGAAGCGCGCTTGAACTTGATCTTCGATTATATTGCCCTTGGGCATTACCACCGCTATATCGCTATAAACGATCATACATTTTATTCCGGCTCGACCGAGCGCACCAGTTTCAATGAAGCCGGTTATTCCTCCGGTTACATTCTCGGCGATTTGCCGGCGCGGCAATGGGCGTATCATCAAATTTCAGCGCGGCCAATGTTGCGACTCGCGCCGATTGATTGCAAAAACAAAACGCTCGACGAGATCATGCCGGAAATCGCGGCGCGCGTCAGCGACGAACTCGCCGGCGCCATGGTCACGCTCGAATTGCAGCATCTTTCGCGCGACCTTTACTTGCAGCTTGATTTGGCAGCGATCGACAAACTCTTCCCCCAAGTTTTTCATCTCAACAAGCAACTCGTTTTAGACGGCGCAACAACCAATGATCAAAATTCTTCAGCGCAAGAACTGCACGAGCTAGGCTCGCTGCGCGAAGAGTTCTCGCGTTATTTGGCGGCGAATACCGAAGGCGCCTTGCCGCGCGCCGAATTGGAAAGTCTCGGCCAAAAGTATCTCGCCGAAGCGGAAACCACGGAGGCCGAGGCATGATTCTGCAAACCCTCCGCTTGCGCAATTTTCGCCGCTTTGACGAGCTTGCCCTCGAGTTTCCCGAAAATGTCATCGGCATCATCGGCCGCAACGGCGCGGGCAAATCGACCTTGCTTGAGGCCATTGCCTGGGCGCTGTACGGCTCGCGCGCAACGCGCACCGAGAAATCGTTGCTGCGTCGGCAAGCTTCAGAGGTCAGCGAACCTTGCGAAGTCGAATTGACGTTCACACTGGCGGGCGCGCATTATCGCGTCACGCGCGCGATGCGCGGCGCCAATCACTTCGTCGAAGCCGCCTTATATCGCGCCGAGCTGGAGGAACCTCTGGCCGTGCGTGAAAATGATGTGAGCAATGAGATCGAAAAAATTCTTGGGTTGGATCGCAAATCGTTCGAAGCCTCCATTTTTGCCAAGCAAAAAGAGCTGGCTACGTTGAGCAATATGCGTGATGAAGAACGCCGCAAATTGATCAGCCGCTTGTTGAATTTGGATGCCATCGACAGCGCCCGTGAAAAAGTTATGCAAGATGCGCGCCTCAAGCGCAATTTTCTGCAGGGCACGCGCGTCAGTCAGGATGATTTGGAAGAATTGCAGAAGCAGTTAATCGAACATCTCGCCGCGCGGCAACAGGCCGAAGAAGCCTGGCAGGCGCGGCAACAGGAAGAGCACGCGTGGCTGCAAAAACGCGAGCAGGCCAAGGCGCTGTTCGAAGCTGAATCGCGGCGCCGTGATCGTGCCGCCAAACTGCAAAGCGTCTTGCACACACTTGAACAACAAGTCCTGCTCATGCAACAACAACAGCAGCGGGCTGAAAGCGAGCGACGCGAGATTCTGGCGGAGCGGGAGAAACTCGTCCAGCTTGCGCCCGTGCGCGAAGAATGGCAACGCCTCAAAGCCGAGAAGGACGCTTTGGAGGAAAACCGCCGCAAACATGCCACGTTGCAGGGCAAACAGCAGCTCGTCAAAAGTCTGACCGAGCAGATCGCCAAGCTTTATGGCGAAACTGAGTCCGCGCAGCAGAAGCTTGCGGCGCTGCCCGGGCTTGTGGTTGAAGAAAAAAAATTTCTCGAACGTTTAGAGCAAAGCGAAGCCGCGCTGCGCGTTTCCCGCGAGGCGGAGAAAACCATTTTGGCAGAATTCGCTGCAATAAAATCTCGCGGCCTGGAAGAAAAGCAAAAGTTGCAGGAGGTGGAGAAACTCGGCGTGGAAAGTCCCTGTCCGGTGTGTACGCGGCCGCTGGCCGAGCATTTTCAACCGGTGCTGGCGCGCCTCGAAAAAAATCTGGGAGATTTGCGCGCCGATTACCTCAAGCTCGAGCTTAAGAAAAAAGAAGCCGCAGCACATGTGCATGACGCCGAGATGCGCCTCAAAATTCTGCAGCAAGAACGCGAGCAATTGGGGCAAGAGCGCGTGCGCCTTTTGCAGTTGCAAGAGCAGCTTGGCGGACAACAAAAACGCATCGCGGAACTGCAACGCCAATGCGCGTTGGCGCAAGAGGATATTCAAAAACTCGGCGTCGTTCATGTGGATGAAACGCGTTATGCCGCAGTCAACGCCGCTCTGACGGCAGCCGAGGAGCAAGTTCAGGAAATCAACCGTCTCGAAGCGCGTGTGGCGCGGCTGCCGGCGTTGGAAGAAAGCCTGGCGCAAGCAGCGGAAAAACTAAAATCATTTCACGCGCAGGCAACCGCTGCGCAGCAGGAAATCGAGCACCTACAATTTCGTGAAGAAACATTTTGGCAATGCAAGCTGGCGCATGAAGAAGCGAGCCAGAATCATTCATTTGCCCAAAAACAGGCGGGCGAAGCGCACGCAGCATTTGCCGCTGCCGCCGCGCAGGTAACAAATTTCGAACAACGCATTGCGCAAACCCGGGAACGCCTGGCTGCGATTGCGCAGGTGGAAAAAGAAGTCGTGTTGTTGGAGTCTTTGCAGGAACATTTCAAAACATTTCGCGTGACCATGGCCGGGCGTTTGCGGCCGTTGATCGAAACGCGCGCTGCGGAAATCATGCGCATGGCCACGAACGGCCGCTATGCCATGCTCGAGCTGGACGAGTCCTACAACCTTTTTCTTTACGATCAAAACCAAAAATTCGAACTGAATCGTTTCTCCGGCGGCGAGCAGGATTTGTTGAACCTATGTTTGCGTGTTGCCATCAGCCAGGTCATTGCGCAGCGTTCTGGCCGGCCGGCGCTTCAGGCCATCGTACTCGACGAGATTTTTGGATCGCAAGATGACGAACGCAAAACGCTGCTGCTGGCAACGCTGCAACATTTGAGCGGCTATTTCCGGCAGATATTTCTCATCACCCATGAAGACAGCATCAAGGAGAATTTGCCCGTGGTCTTCGAAGTGGAGATGGAGGGGGATACCAGCGTGGTAAAGGTCAAATAAAGTGAAGTTCTGGATAGTTGGATTCTAGCGATTCTCATTTGACTGGTGAGGTTGTCATTCCGCACAAATCTTGTGAAGCTGTTGTCAGAGCCTGGATTTTCACAGTATTCTTGCAGAATGACATGTTCGTTGGATGGTAAAGCACGATGATTGATGCGATAATTGCAGCAGTTCCTCCATCCAAAACTCTAACAATCCAATGTGGAGTTGTTTGAATTTTGCGGCGAACATCTTGCGCCGCCGGCGGGATTGACCAAGATCGCACAGATGATCAAAACCCACGAAAGCGCTGTTTGAATTTACTATTGCATAGTTCGCATAAAACTCTACTTTGCTGCTGCATCCCGCTTGTATTATATCGGTTTTGCTATCATTCTTTTGCATGGCTCTCAAAAACTACCTCGCCTCCTTTAAAGGCAGGCTCACCCTGCTGGTCATTGCCGCGATTTTACTGCCGCTGGCGGCGGTGAGCCTTATTTTGGGCGGTATCCTGCGCGAGCGTATTTACGTCTCGTTTGAAGAACAATTACGCGCAAGCCTGCAATCCACCTCGCTCATACTGAACCGGGCGCAGGAAGATTTGATCAAAGGCGTGGAACGCGTCGCCAAAGACAATGTGCTGGAAACCACCCTGACGCTGGAAAACGCCGAGGCGATTGACGAGATTTTAAGCCAGCAAAGAAAAGTGCTCGACATTTCCATGCTGGCGGTTTTCGATCTCGACCAGCAGCGCCTCGCTTCATCGAAATTCAAAAGTAAGAAGCTCGTTTTCGATCACACCAAAAGCCGGGAACTTCAAATTGCCAAAAATGAGGACGCAGAGCATTATTTGATTTATTCCGCTCCGATTGAAAAAAAGAAGAAGCCGCTCGGCTCGATTGTCGGCGGCATTCAGCTTGACGACGATAAACTGACGCAATTTATCTCAGAGACTTTTCATGCCGAGTCGATGTTTTGGTTGGATGACCGGCTTATTTTGTCGAGCCTCGTTTCTGCGGCGCAGTATCAAGTCAAGCCGCCGCCGCTGGCACGCATGCACGCCTTTCGCATCGCTGGCAAGGAATACAAGGGCTTGCTTCAATCTTTGCCGCTGGGCGAACATCATTTCAAGTACGGCTTGTTGCTTCCCATGGCCGAACTGGAGCAGGCGCTGCGCAAAACTTTTGGCGTAATTGCGATTATCGGGACGGCCCTTTTCATCGTGTTCCTGGCGTTGCTTGGTTTCATTCTCCGGCGCATTTCGCGGCCGCTCAACACGCTCACCGGCCACGCGCGGCAGCTCGTTTCGCATGATTTTATGCCACAAGCCGACGCCGGGCTCCGGCAGTTGGCCGCTGCTTCTCAGGATGAAATCGGGAAGCTGGCAGAATCGTTCATTGACATGGAAAGCCGGCTGCACATTTATCTCAATGAACTCACCGTTAAAACCAAAGCCGAGGAAAAAAATCAAAGCGACTTGCGCATCGCCCACGAAATTCAGATGAGTATGTTGCCAAAGCAAACGCCGGCGCTGGCGGCGAATTCTCGCTTTGACATTCACGCCGAAATCGCGCCGGCGCACGAGGTGGGGGGCGACTTTTATGATTATTTCATGATCGACGATCGCTATCTCTGTGTGGTGATCGGCGATGTTTCCGACAAGGGCGTGCCGGCTTCGCTGTTCATGGCGATGAGCAAGACGTTGATCCACGCGACAACGACGCTGACGCGCGCGCTCGCGCAAACGGGCGTTCCGCCGCATGAGATTCTAAACCGCGTCAACCACGAGTTGCAGCGCGATAATGAACGCCGTATGTTCGTAACGGTTTTTTATGGCGTGCTCGATACGCAAACCGGTGAGTTGCACTACAGCAACGCCGGCCATCATCCGCCATATTTAGTGTCGCCGGACCGGCAGATCACGCCGCTGCCAATTCTGGGGGGAGGGCCGTTGGGCATCAAAAGCGAGGCGCGTTTTCAATCGGCGCGCCTGATGTTGCCGCCGCGGCATGCGCTGTTTCTGTACACCGACGGCATCACCGAAGCGATGAATCCCCAAGAAGAATTTTTCTCCGAACACCGCTTGCAGGCGTGTCTGGCGGCCATGAACGGCGCAGCCGCGCAGGAGATGACGCAGCAGGTGCTGCGCGAGGTGAAGGCATTTGTCGGCGCCGCGCCGCCGCACGATGACATGACAGTGCTGGCGCTGCGTTTTCTTTGAAGGCATATTATGAACGACGTCATGACCATCGCGCTGGTGAATCGCCTGCCGGAACTGCAACGTTTGTGGCAGGCCATCGAAGATTTTTGCGCCGCCCATCAATTGCCGGCGGGCATCTGCTTTGACCTGCGCATTGCCGCGGAAGAAATTTTCACCAACATCGTCAAATATGGTTACTCCGACGCGGCCGAGCATCCCATTGCCGTTGAGCTGGCGTTGCGCGGCAATTGTTTGATGGTGAAAATCCAGGACGACGCTGCCGCGTTTAATCCTTTGCAAATCGACCCGGCGCACACCGCCGGCAAAAAAAAGCCCGGCGGCCGCGGCGTGCGGCTGTGGCGCGGGCTGATGGATGACATCGAATACCGCCGGCGCGACAACAAAAACATACTTATCATCAAAAAAGATTTGACCTCATGCAACTCATCGCCAACACCGCGGAAGGCATCACGACCCTGAATTTGCACGGCAAACTCGACTCCTTTACTTCGAATCGCTTGCAAGAGGAATTGCTCGGCTTGCTGGTCGAAGGCGCGCGCAAAGTCATCATTGATTTTTCGCAGGTGGATTATATCAGCAGCGCCGGCATTCGCGTGTTTTATGTCGCGGCGCAGCGGTTGGAAGTAATTTCCGGGCGCATGGTGTTTTGCGCGCTGCCGCCTCACGTCAAGAAGATTTTTGACATCGTCGATATGTCGTCTGAATTCAAGATTTTTGTAACGCCCGGCGAAGCGTTCCGGCATTTACGCGAGGAGGTTTCATGAAATTGCGTTGCTGGGGCGTGCAAGGCTCGCTGCCCAATCCCTTGTCGAGTGCGCAGCTTCGCGAAAAAATTGCGGAGGCCTTGCGCCTCGCCGGCGGCAAAACCTTTGCAACCGCGTCAGACGTGCAGACATTTCTCGATCATTTGCCGTTTCATCTCACGCACACCGCCGGCGGTAATACCACCTGCTTCGAAATCATCTCGGCGCAGGGCACACGCGTCATCGTAGATTTGGGCAGCGGCAGCCGCAAGCTCGGCCTGGAATTGCTGCAAGGCGAGGCCGGACAAGGCCGGGCCACGATTCATGTTTTGCTCACGCATCTGCACTGGGATCATATTCAAGGCTTTCCGTTTTTTTTGCCGGCCTACACGCCGGGAAACCAAATTATCATTCACGGCGTGCATTCTTATCTCGAAGAAGCGCTTGCCCGGCAAATGCATTTGCAGAATTTTCCAGTGGGCTTGGATGAAATGGAAGCGGAGGTTCAATTTGATTATTTAAAGGAGGGAGAAGAATTTGCCATCGGCGACCTGACGATCAACACCAAACGCTTGCATCATCCCGGCGGCAGCTATGCCTATCGCTTCACCGAGGGCGGCAAAACACTGATAATTGCGACGGATGGCGAATACCAGCAGCTCGACGCTGATTCGTTGCAGCCTTTTCTTGATTTCTATCGCAATGCCGAGGCGCTGGTGTTCGACGCGCAATACACGCTCAAGGAGGTGTTTCACAAAATCGCTTGGGGACACAGCTCGCCGTTCATCGGCGTGGACATTTGCCTGATGGCGAACGTCGGCAAGCTGGTGTTAACGCATCACGACCCGGCTTACAGCGACGAGAAGATGAGCGCCATTCTGCAGAAAACGCAACAATTCAAAAACGAAGCGTTGCAGCAATTGCCGCAACGGCGCGCACGCGATTTGGAAATCGTGATGGCGTATGAGGGGTTGGAGCTGAGTCTCTGACAACTGTTCAATTCAATGCGGCCGGGGCGCGGGGCATCGTGAGAGCGCTGAGAGGTTTAATGCAACGGCCAAGCCGTTGCAAAACTTTTTCTGATACCAGCAATTTCGGGCGGACACTGTTACGTTAAAATTCATCCATCCTAGTTTGTCAGCCAGAAGGGAGCTTGTGAAGCCGCAAGCAAAATGTTGAAAACTTCACAAGATTCTTGCCATGATGACAGGGTGAAGAGGAATATGTTTTTCAAGATAGCAGGGCATTAGTTAAATGTTGAGAAGACCAAGCGCAATCTGTTTTTTTATCTCTTCAAGTTGTTCGATCTTGCCGACATCTTGCCAACAAAATCCTTCCGTGCGAAAGGCGCGAATCTTCTCGCCCTCTCCCGCCAAATGCAAATACGTTTTCAAAATGGAAAACACGCCGGTTTCGTGCATGCGCTGCAGCAATTCCGGCGAAATAACATGAATGCCGTCGAATGCCAGTTCGTGAATCTGGCCGGCAGGCGTGCGCGCCATCTCCATGCGGTTTTCTTTGAGCGACTTCCAACCGCACAGTTGGCCGGCTTCATCGAATAAAAAATATCGCGAGGTTTTGCGCGCTTTGACGGCAAGTGTTGCCAGGCAATCTTGCGCAAGATGCTGCCGGTACATGGCCATCAAGTCAATATTGCTGATCACATCGACATTGTGTACGAAGAACGGCAGGCCGTCATCAAAAAAATAAGCCGCCTTTTGCAAGCCGCCGCCCGTATCGAGCAATTCTTCTTCGTGCGAGAGTTCGATGCGAACGCCGAAATTATTCTTTGCGTTGAGAAAAGCGGCAATCTGCCCGGCGAGATAATGCGTGTTGATGATGATTTCCCGCACGCCCGCAGCCAGCAGGCGCCGAATCACGATTTCAAGCAGCGGGACGTGATTAATTTCAATGAGGGCTTTCGGCCGGGTTGCGGTGAGCGGCCGCAGCCGCGTGCCGAGTCCCGCGGCAAAGATCATCGCTTTCATGCCGTTGCTTCACCGTTCTTAAAAGAAACCGGCATATCCCGGTGCGTGACCTCGACGTTGATTTGATATTTCTCGCGCAAATGCTTGGCAAGACGATTGGCGCAATAAACCGAACGATGCTGGCCGCCGGTGCAGCCGAAAGCAATGGAGAGATCGCTAAAATTGCGGTGTTGATAATTCTCCACCACTTGATTCACGAGATCGCGCACACGCGTCATGAAACTGTGCACCGCTTCCTCGTTTTCGAGAAAGGCAATAACCTCCGGATCATTGCCGGTTTGTTTGGCAAATTGTTCCAGCCGGCCGGGATTGGGCAGCGCGCGGCAATCGAAAACGAAGCCGCCGCCATGTCCGGTTTCATCCTGCGGCAAACCGTTCTTAAAGGAAAAGCTTTGTACGCGCACTGTCAGAGGGAGCTGCACATTGCCCAGCTCGCGCAGAATGGTGGAGCGCACCAGGCGCTGCCAAATCTCCGTTAACGCCGGCAGCTCGACGGGCAAATCCGCGGTGCGCAACACATATTCCAGATTGCGAATGGCATAGGGCACGCTTTGCAGAAAATGCGTCTTGCGCTCATAAAATCCGCGAAATCCGTAAGCGCCCATGGCCTGCATGATGCGAACCAGCACATAACCAAAATAGTGCCGGCGAAATTGCTCGCGCTCGATGGGGATGATTTCAGAAACGGCGTCGAGGTAGAGTTGCAACAACTCTTCACGAATATCGAAAGGAATATCGGCTTTGGCGTCGAACAGCAGCGAGGCAATATCGTATTGCAACGCCCCGCGCCGGCCGCCTTGATAGTCGATAAAAAACGGCTCGCCCTCGCGGATCATGATGTTGCGCGATTGGAAGTCGCGGTACAAAAAATAATCCTGCTCGGCTTGCAGCAAAAAGTTGGTGAAGTGCTCGAAGTCGTCTTCCAACACCTGCTCGTTGAACGGAATTTTGGCGAGCTTGAGAAAATAGTATTTGAAATAATTCAAATCCCACAGCATCGATTGCTTGTCGAAGCGCGCGCGCGGATAGCACACGGCGTAATTCAATGTCTTGCCCGCGTGAATCTGGAATTGCGGCAGCCATTTGACCGCTTTGCGGTAAAGCGCGACAATCGCCTCCGAGAAGCCGGCTTTCCCGCGTTCTTCACTCAGAAACGAAAAGAGCGTGGTGTCGCCCAAGTCTTCTTCGAGGTAAACACTGCGCTCGAGATCTTCCGAGTAGATGTCCGGCACGGGCAGGCCGCATCGGCGAAAGTGTTTGGAAAATTCGAGGAATGCAATGTTCTCGGCGCGATCGGCATTGTGAATGCCGATGAGGCTGCTGCCGTTATAACGCAGGCGGAAAATGCGGCGATCCGAGCCGTGCGCTTTGAGTTCGACAATCTCGCTGGCCGGCCGGCCGGCATACTGCTGAAAAAGCTCCTGCAAAAGAATTTCAGGTTCCATGCTTGTCCGCTGAAAATGTCAATCAAATGAAGTGGGGCGATTGGGATTTTTTAAATGCTCGAAAGCTTCGACGAGGTTCGCACGCGTGGTGCGGCCTTCGGAGAGCGGCGGCAGCGCGTCCATGCCGAAGAAACCGGCGGCTTTGGTTTCCAGATTGGGCGTGAATTCACCGCGCAACAATTCACACTGAATGAAGATTTTGTAGGTATCGAACAAATGGGGAATCGTGGAATGCAAGCGGCGATCGTAAACCGCAATGATCTTGCGTGCAATACCTTCGAATCCGGCTTCTTCCCGCAATTCTTTGATGACGGCTTCCGAAGGCGACAGCCCGGCATCGGCCCAGCCGCCGGGCAAAGCCCAGTTGTCATCATGCGTTTCCTGCACCAATAAAATTTTGCCGTCACGAAACGCCACGCAGCGCACATCGACTTTGGGCGTGGCATAGCCTTTTTCTTCGGCGAACTGTTGCGTCAATTGCGTAAGCGAATATTGCGTGTGCTGCGCAAAAATCTCCGCGGCCAGCCGCTGCAATGCCTGATAGCGCTCAACATCGTAAGGGTTGGTGCTGAATGCCAAACCATTTTGCGCGGTGTTTTGAATCATCCGGGCCCAGGTGAGCCATTGTGGTTCGAAAGACATGTGAGTGAAACCCTAACGTTGCGACGTCCTACTCGACAAAAGCAATTTTCGGCAAAATACAAGAGTCGGCATAAAAAGCAAGCAAACGTTTTGCAAAATTCTGTTTGACTTTCCCGGCCTCGCGTCCTATCTTTTGCCATTCCGTTAGGGGTGTCCCGAAAAATTCGGAACTGAGAACATACCCTTGGAACCTGATCCGGATGATGCCGGCGTAGGGAAACGGCCGATGGCTTCGCTTCGACATTTTCTTGGCTTGCGCGTGCTTACTGCGGCCGCTTCCCGAATCATGAGGAAAGCGGCTTTTTTTATTTGTGCGTTTGCGGAGGTGAGCCATGAAAAATTTCATATCAATTCTAGTCACACTGTTGTTGCTGATGCAAATGAGATTGAGTGCGCAAGAGCGAGTAACGCTTACGGGCAGGGTGATCGACGATGAAACCGGCTTGGCACTGCCGGGCAGCAATGTTTTGATCGAAAACACAACGCTGGGAACGACGTGTGACGCGCAAGGCAATTTTCAACTGCAACACGCGCCTTCCGGCAAGGTCGCCGTGCTCGCGAGTTTTATCGGTTATAAAACCCGGCGGATTGAAATCATACTCGAAAAGCCATATGTCAATCTAACGCTGCGGTTGCAGCCGCAGCCTTTGGTAAGCCCGGCCATCACCGTGGTGGCAACCCGCGCGCGCGAACGCGAAAGCCCGGTGGCATTTTCGGCGTTGACGCGCAGCGAGTTGACGCAGCGCCATCCCGCACAAGACATTCCCGCGCTGCTCAGCGAATTGCCCGCAACAACATTTTATTCCGAAAATGGCAACGGCCTGGGCTACAACTATCTTTCGATTCGCGGCTTCGATCAGCGCCGCATTGCCGTGCATATCAACGGCGTGCCGCAGAACGATCCCGAGGATCACAACGTTTATTGGATTAATTTTCCCGATTTATTGGCGAACGTTGAAGATATTCAAGTGCAGCGCGGCGCCGGCAGCGCATTTTACGGGCCCCCGGCCATCGGCGGCTCGGTGAATATCGTGACTTCGAATTTTTCGCAGCAGCGCGGCCTCACGGCAACGGTTGGCGGCGGCACCTATGCGACACGCAAATATTCTCTTGCGCTGAACAGCGGTGTGGTGCAGGAAAAATATCTTTTATCCGCGCGCGTATCGCGCCTGCAAAGCGACGGCTATCGCGAGCAATCGTGGGTCGATCTCAAAAGCTATTTTCTCGGCGCGGCGCGCGTGGGCAAAAAATCAATTACGCGGTTGCACGTTTATGGCGGCCCGATCGAGGATCATCTTGCCTATTATGGCATCAGTAAAGAAGAGGTGCAACGGCGTGAAACCCGGCGCAAAAATCCCATTCGCCGGCCGGATGAAATCGAGAATTTCAATCAACCGCATTTCGAGTTGCTGCATGAGTATCGTCTGAATGATCGCTGGCGCGTGAACAACGCCGTCTTCGCCGTGCGCGGCTACGGTTTTTTTGATTATGACGGCTCGTGGGCGCCGTTTTCCTATTATCGCCTCACGCCGGAATACGGTTTCGAAGCCGTCGCCGATCCGGAAGAAACCTACGCCGACAGCCTGCTCATTCGCGCGTACGTTGACAATATGCAATACGGCTGGCTGCCGCAAGTAACGTGGAATCACGCCCGCGGCAGCGTCACGTTGGGCGCGGAATTGCGGCGGCATCGTTCGCTGCATTGGGGACGTATTCAAAAAGGCGACAGCGATTTGCCCGCGGCGATCAGCGGCGAATTCCGCGGTTTGAATTATATCGGCGCGCGCCGGTATTATGAATATCGCGGCGCAAAAGACATCGTCTCGCCTTATATTCATACCAATGTCGCGCTGTTGCCGAACTTGAATGCCACGTTCGATTTGCAGTTCGCTTATCTGCGTTATCAACTCTATGATGAGAAATTTCTCGGCACGGATTTCGAAATGCCCTATCACTTTCTCAATCCGCGCCTGGGCGTGAATTACAATGTTACGCCGCAATTCAACGTCTTTGCCAGCTTTTCACGCACCAGCCGCGAGCCGCGCTTGAAGAATCTTTATGACGCGGCTGAAGCGAGCACGCCCGCTAGTTGGGGCGCGATCACGCCGCAATTTGCGCAGAACGTCGACGGCAGCTATGATTTCCAACAGCCGCTGGTGAAGCCGGAAAAGCTGAATGATTTTGAATTGGGATTCGGCTATCACGCAGGAGAGACGCAAGCGGTGATGAATCTCTTTTACATGGATTTTCGCGATGAAATCGTGAAAAGTGGCCAACTCGATCGCTTCGGTCAGCCGGTGACCGGCAACGCGGAGCGCACGCTGCACACGGGAGTCGAACTCTCCGCGCGCGCGCCGTTGTCGTCGAATTTGACGATGTCCGGCAATCTCATGCTCAGCAACAATGAGCTTAAGCGTCACACGATTTATGCCGGCGACGGCGCGCCGCTAATCTTGGATGGCAATCCCATTGCCGGTTTTCCCGATGTTTTAGCGAATGCGCGCGTGACGTATTCAAATCATGGCTGGTTGGCCGCGCTGGCGATGCAACACGTGGGCAAGAAACACACGGACAATCTCAATATTGCAGCGAACACAGTGCCCGCATTCACCGTCTTTCATGCGAGTTTGGGATACCGGTTCCCGGCGGGATCGGTTTTGTCAGGTTTATCACTGCAAGTGCATGCGCAAAATCTGCTGGATCGGCTTTATATTGCGCACGGCGAAGGCGAAGATTTTTTCCCGGCAGCAGAACGCCAGGTGTTTGTGAATGCCGTGTACGAGTTGAAGTAGGGGCGAGTCGCCGACTCGCTCTTTATTGCTAATTTTGATAATGTTCCTGCAACGGCTTGGCCGTTGCATTAAAAACGTGGGAGTTCCTGCAACCACATAGTATCAACAAAGCTTTTATGTCCGAACCAACCGCGTTAATCATCGCCAACAGCCTGCTGCCCAGCGCCGAAATTCTCGCGGCATGCCGCGCCCGGGCTGCAATCATCATTTGCGCGGATGGCGGTGCGAATCGCGCTCTTGCAAATGATCTCGTTCCGGATTATGTTGTGGGCGATCTCGATTCCGTGGCCCCGGCAACGCGCGTAGCGCTGCCCAATACACAATTCATCCCTCGTCCCAGCCAATACGCCACGGACCTGGAGAAAACGCTGACATTCGCAATTGAGAAGAAATGCGAGCGTGCCCTGTTGGTCGGCATTACCGGCCTGCGGCTCGATCATCAACTCGTCAATCTCAACATCGCTGAGAAATTTTGCACGCAACTCGCGATTGAAACGTATGACGATTACGGCATCGGTAGCTTTATCGTTGCCGCGCAAAAGCCCGCGACTGCCACATTCAAAAGCTTTGCCGGCCAGCAAGTTTCGCTGATCGCCTTCCGGCGCGTTACCGGCATCACAACGCAGGGCTTAAAGTATCCGCTTGCCAACGAAGACTTAGAATGGGCGGTGCGCGACGGCCTGAGCAACGAGGCGCTGGCGGAAGAATTTTCGGTGTCTGTGCAACGCGGCAATCTGTTTTGCTATCGTGTTCGTCGGGGAATGGTTAATGGGTAATGACGAATGGTGAATTATTAATTGGCCAGCAACCAACAACCAACGATGCTGCCTTCGACAAGCTCAGGCAGCGCTCGCGAGCAACAAGCAACCAGCCTTGAAACTTCTCCTCATACAACCTCCGGTCGCCGATTTTTATCAAACCACCATGCGCACGCTGCCGGTGGGCTTGCTCTATCTTGCCGCCTCGTTGCGCAGCAACGGCATCAGCGTTGAGATTCTTGATTGTCAGGCAACCGAAGAAAAGCGCGTCATTGAGACGCCTGCGGAATTTGCTTATCTCAAATCTTATTATCGTTCCGGCAATTTGAGTCCGTTCAAACTTTACGGCCATTACCGGCATTACGGGCTTTGGTGGGATGAGGTTCGTGCGCGCATACATGCCGCCAACGCCGATGTCATCGGCATCTCCTCGCTGTTCACGCCGTTTTACCGAGAGGCCTTGCGTGTTGCCGCGCTTGTCAAAGAAATCGATCCTGCCAAACCCGTGATCATAGGCGGCGCGCATGTCAATGCCTGCCCGCAGCAAGTTCTCTCCGATCCCAACGTCGATTTCATCCTGCTCGGCGAAGGCGAGCGCACGCTGCCGGAGCTGGCAGCTGCGCTGTATGAAAATCGCTTGCGGGACATCGAAACGATTTGCGGGGTGGGTTATAAAACGCGCGGCCGGTTGCATGTGCCGGAGCACGGCGATCTCATCGAAGATATCGAAACATTGCCGTTGCCGGCGCGCGATTTGATCGAGGCCTCACGCTACCGGCTGGGACGCAAGCGGCTCACGATGATCGTCACCAGTCGCGGCTGCCCTTATCATTGCACGTTCTGCTCGATATTTCTCACCGCCGGACGGCAATTTCGTGTGCGCTCGATCAACAGCATCATCGACGAAATGAAAATTTGCCGCGCGCAATTTGGCATCGAGGTTTTTGATTTCGAAGATGACAATTTTAGTTTCGATCAAAAACGCGCGGCCGACATTCTTGCGGCGATTCGCGAGGAATTCGGCGAGGGCGGCGTTGAGCTGCACGCGATGAACGGCATTTCCGCCGCCAATTTGAGCGAAAGCCTGGTGGAGGAGATGAAACGCAGCGGCTTTCGCACCCTGAACCTCGCGCTGGTAACCAGCGACAAACAGCGCCAGCGTGAAATCAAACGGCCCGGATCAACGCCGCATTTCGATCTCATCGTCGCCCGCGGCGCGGCGCTCGGTTTGGAGATGGTGAATTATCTCATTCTCGGCCTGCCCGAGGCAACGCTCGAGGAAATGATTGCTTCGATCATTCATCTCATGGAACGGCCGGTGTTGATCGGACCCAGCGTGTTTTACGCCACGCCCGGCACCGAGAGTTTTGCGCAATGCGTTGCCGGCGGCCTGCTAACTTCGCCGGAATTGGCGTTGCAGCGTTCCACCGCGTTTCCGGTCGAAATGCCAAATTTTTCGCGCATGGATCTGGTGACGTTGTTTCGCATTTGCCGCTTGCTGAATTTCATCAAAGCCCGTTTGGATGCGCAGGCCTCGGAGGACGGCGAGGAAGAATTCGATCTCGCGCAGTTGTTTTCCTCGCCGCAGTTGCCGGATTTTTTGCCGCAAGCCGGAGAACAATACACGTTCACACAAAAACTCACGGAAGCCGAAATTGGCAATTGGCTGGCGCGCGCATTTTTTCACGATGAAACATTTCTCGGCTTGCGCCTGCTGCGCCGCGCGCCGCAGAACATTGTTTATGAAGTTTATGAAGAAGAATTCTCGCCGCGTGTGGTTGGGTTATTTTTGGAGGAAGCTCAACACAAAAAGATTTGCGGCGTGAAGCAGGCAAGGGCGTTTTTGCGTTTACCTGCGAAAGTGAGCGGGATAATGCTTGCGGCTGCCGCACCCTGAGCTTGTCGAAGGGTGCTGGCTTCGACAAGCTCAGCCAGCGATGAAGTACAACTAGTGCACTGTTACCTTACTGTAGTTTGGCAAAAATCAGTTCTTAGACATAGCCAGGTATTGGCTTTGGAAGCTTCCAGGCATTATATTTGTTGTCAACAGATCAATCTCGGA
>SZPB01000086.1 GCA_030263535.1 Cytophagia bacterium CHB2 | reverse complement strand
TCATCACCATGAAGATCACCACCAACACCAATGCAACATCGATCAACGAGGTTAGATTTATCTCATTTAACCCCGCGCCTTCTTGATCACCGATCTGCATACAAACGTTCACTCCAGGTGAGTTGCTACTTTGCAAACATTTTTACCCGCGCGAACGGCAATAAATTGCTGCGCGTGCCGTTTTGTGCACGGCGGCCATTCTCGCGGTGCGATTCGTTTATTTCAAACCAGTTTGACTTGAGATCATATGCCAGAGCCTTTACGCACGGAGGTGACGCGTGTCGTGCGCTTGGCATTATTGTTCGAATTCGAGAGCGCGTGAAATTCCTCCGGGGGAGCGGATTCCTGCATCTGGCCGATGCCGATAATCACACGCACCTTGCGCGTGGTGGCTTCGATTTGCGCCATGATTGTTCCCACGCGCCGGAGAAAAAAGTTGTAGGAAATGGCTGAAGGAATGGCAACGAACAAACCGATCGCGGTTGCAATCAAGGCCTCCGAAATACCAGCCGCCACCACCGAGGGCCCGCCGGAGCCGGAAACGGCCAGATCATGAAAGGCGCGGATGATGCCGATAACCGTGCCCAACAAACCGATAAACGGCGCAATGTTTCCCATGGTGCCGAGAATGCTGAGAAAACGCTCCATTTTGATTTTCTCTTCCAGCGCCGTCGCTTCCATCATCTCCGTCAAACGCTTTTCACCCAGGGCATAATTTTCCAGGCCGACCCGCACTACCACCGCCAGCGGCACTTGCAAAGTTTGACAATATTGCAAGCACGCGCGCGGCCCGCCGCTTTGCATCATTGAATAAATTTTGCTGACGAAGGCATTGGCATCTATGTTGGTGCGGCGGAAATAAAGCCAGCGCTCGATGATGAACGTCACGACCATCAGCGAACACGCAATCAGAACCATCGAGGTTGGACTGTCACGCAGGGTTTCCCAAAAATTCAATTCCATTTTTTTCTCCGAACGATTCCTTTAGTTCATCTGGACAAAAACCATCGGATACACCACTTTCATGTAGCCGCGGGCGATGGGTTGATATTTCCAGCGCCGAACGGCATCGACAATCTCATTCTGAAATGCCGCAATCACAATCTGTGACGACAGGATCTCCACCGCGTCAACTTTCCCATTTGCGGCAATGGTCACTTCGACTTCAACTTTGCCATGCGCTTGCATGCCGTTCTTCAAATACTTTGTGTAGATGTATTGCAAACGGCCCATATTTTCCATCATCACCTGGCGCAAGGATTCTTCGGAACGGCCGCCGCCTCCGGTTGTGGCCTCCCGGCTGCCGCTGACGCGGCCAATGCGCTCAATCGTCACCCGCCCGACTTTTCCGAGTTTGACGCCGGTGCCGCCAATTTCGCCCTTGAGTCCTTCATAAATGCCGTCCACACCATTGCCGTATCCGTTGCCGTCTCCGGTGCCGCCGAGAAAGCCGTCCATCACACTCGCGCTGATATCCGCGCCGTTCTTGCTGACGTGGCCGTTGCTGAGAAATTTTCCCGCGCCCGGAATGCTTAACACGGCTTCGCTCGCGCTTGCGACATCCGCAACGCCATCCATTACTTTGAGCACGCCGAAATCTTCGACGTTAGGCGCGGGCGGGCCCGGCTCTCCGCCGCCCGCTGGAATACCGTTCGCAAACGGATTGCCGATGCCATTTGAGCTGGGCGTGCTCGGCGCGCTTGGCGCCGTTGTCCGGGCAAACTCGCGGCTGCTCTCGGCTTCACGATTATCAAAAGCATCGACCTCCCCGGGCTTAACCTCTGGCTCGACTTCCGGCGCTTTTTCTTCAGGCGGCGTTTCAGCTTCATCGACATAACTGATCTCGCGAATTTCCAAAATTTCGGGCTTGTTAACCAGCGAAGATGACAGCCACAACGCGAAAACAACGGCATGCACGAGCAGAGAACCAACGATGGCAATGCTGAAGCGTTGAGGAGGGGTGGCGGCAATGCCGTCCAACGTCGTGGAAGCCGGCCGCGGGCGAGATGCACCATTTCTGAAAATTTTGGCCTGCGCTGTCCTCATGCAAGCAATATCATCCTAACAAAAAGAGCGACGAAAGTATGATTCAAACGGTCTATCAATTTGGCTAAGTATACACGCTGCCCCGGCTCATCGCGGAGATTGCGGCATCGCCATCCTTGATCAATTTACTTGCATTTGTTATATTCGCACGGTCGTTAGCAGAGACTTACAACCGCTTGCTCAAAGTACCTTACAAAAAGCCGCAACTCTTTCTACGCCTTTCTACGCCATAACCACGCTATGTCTTTCCGTCATGTCATTCTCGGCACCGCCGGCCACATTGATCACGGCAAAACCTCGTTAGTCAAAGCGCTCACCGGCGTGGACACCGATCGTTTGCCCGAAGAAAAAACGCGCGGGATGACGATCGATTTGGGCTTTGCTCATTTGAATGAATTTGCCACCATCATCGATGTTCCGGGCCATGAGAAATTTGTCAAAAACATGGTTGCCGGTGTCAGCACGATCGACCTGTTGCTGTTTGTGATTGCCGCCGATGACGGCGTGATGCCGCAAACACGCGAGCATCTTGACATCTGCCAGTTGCTGCAAATTCCGCGCGGCCTCATCGTGCTCACCAAAATCGATCTGGTCGAGCGTGATTGGCTGGCTCTCATCCAAGAGGATATTCGCCAACTTGTTGCCGGAACGTTTCTCGCGCAAGCGCCGGTGATTCCGGTTTCAACTGTCACCGGCGAGGGCGTGGCTGCGCTCAAACAAACGCTTGCCGGCTTCCTCACACAATTGCCGCCGCGGCCCGATCGCGGCGTTTTTTGGATGCCGATTGATCGCGCATTTACAATGAAGGGTTTCGGCACGGTGGCAACGGGTTCCGTGCTGTCCGGTCAAGCACGGCTCGGCGATGAACTCGAAATCCTGCCAGAACGCAAACGCACGCGTGTGCGCGGTTTGCAGCGGCACGGCCAGAATGCAGATCACGCTCAAATCGGTGACCGCGCGGCAATCAACCTGCAGGGCCTCGCCGCCGAAGAAGTCACACGCGGGCAAGTACTGACGCTTCCCGATTACTTCGGCCCCACCACGCGCATCAATTGCCGTTTGCGCATGCTGGCCAGCGCGCCTGCAGCGTTGAAACTCCGCACGCGCGTGCGCGTGCATCTCGGCACAGCGGAAATCATGGCGCGCGTTATTCCGCTTACCGGCAATGCAATCGCGCCGGGAGAAACAGGCTACGCGCAACTTCGTTTTGAGAAACCGGCGGCAACGCGGCGGCTGGAGCCTTTGGTTTTGCGGCAATACTCTCCGCCGCGCACGATTGGCGGCGGCATCGTGCTGGATGCCGAAGCCCAGCCCTTGCGCCGCCGTAATCCCGCGTTGCTCTCACGGCTGCGAGCGCTGGAACAGGAAGAGCCGGCAGAATTGTTGATCGCTCAATTTCTGTTGCCCGATCGTTACCGCGTGACGCTCGATCAAATTGCCAATGAAACCGGCCACAAAAAAGAAGAGTTGCTCGCGCAGGTCGAAACCTTGCTGGCCAATGGAACGTTGATTGCGCTCAATCCCAAAACGTTTATTCACCGCCAGCGTCTCGAAAATTTATGGCATCGACTCGCAGAGATTCTGGCGAGGCATCATCACCAAAACCCGATGAAACTTGGCTTGCGCAAGGCCGAGGTGAGCGCGCTTTTGCCGCCGCTCGCTGATGCCGGACTTATGAATTTATTAGTCAAAATGTACAAGGCAGAAAACAAACTCAAGGAAGTCGACGCGCATCTGGCGTTGTTTGATCATGAAATTCGCCTGACGGAAACGCAACAGGCTTTACGGGAAGCGCTTGCACGAACATTGTACGCGGAAGGTTATTCCCCTTCCAGTCCCACAGAGTTGGCGCTGAAACTAAACGCGCCCGGGGCTCAGTTAGATGAGATGTTAAATGTGATGCAAATTTTTGGAGAATTGCTGCGACTCGAGGAGGGCATTTGGATGCACCGGCAAAAGCTGGAGGAAGCGCGCAAGAGGTTGATTGGCTATCTACGGCAACATCACGAGATTACCGTGAGTCAATTCAAAGAATTGGTGGAGAACACCAGCCGCAAGTTTGCCATGCCGTTGCTGCAATATTTCGATACGATTGGCGTCACACAAAGGCGGGGTGACGTGAGGGTTTTGGGAATTGAGGAAAGCCAAGAATAGCGATTGTACTCGTGAAGCGCGGAAATGATTGTAAGGGTATTTGATTTCACACCGGCCACGACGGCAACTCTGCCTCCGGACAAGCTCGCCGAACGCGCCGAACTTCGATAAACTTTGTTTTGGAAATGAGAACGTACAATGACCACCTCCCTTCAGCGCGGCACGGCCAGCATTCCTGAAGCGGCAACAACCCTCCCACCTTCTTCAACCAGGATTATGGATGAAGCCGTCACGGTTCTGCAGGAACACAAACAGCAATGGGCCAGACTTGAGATTGCGAAGCGGATCACAATCATCGAAACTCTGCTCAGCGATTACGCTGCTATAGCCGAATCCTGGGTAGCGGCGGCAAACCGCGCAAAAGGCATTGCGCCCGACAGCGTCACCGCCGGGGAAGAATGGCTCGGAGGGCCGCTGTGCATCAACCGCAATTTGCGCATGCTGCGACAATCACTTAGCGACATTCAAAGGCAGGGCCGTCCGCTTCTTGCCGGCGCCGCAAGAGTTTTACCCAACGGCCAGGTTGCTGCGCCGGTGATGCCGCAGGATTTTTATGAACGCCTTTTGTACAGCGGAATCTCCGCGGAAATCTGGATGCAGCCTGGCGTGAAGTTGGAGCGTCTGACCGCAACGCAAGCCCTCGCCTATCACTCTCCCGAAGCACAAGGTAGAGTCGTGCTTGTACTCGGCGCCGGCAACGTCGCTTCGATCGGCCCGATGGATACTCTTTACAAACTCTTTGTTGAAAATTACGTGGTTTTGTTGAAAATGAATCCGGTGAATGCCTATCTCGGACCATTCATCGAAAAAGCATTTCGGGTGTTAAGCGAGCAGGGTTTTCTTCGGGTGGTTTACGGGGGCAGCGAGGAAGGCGCGTATCTTTGCCATCATCCCGGGGTGGAAGAAATTCACATGACCGGTTCCGATAAAACGTTTGAAGCCATCGTTTTCGGTCCGGGGTTGGAGGGCGCACAACGCAAAGCCGAACGCAGGCCGCTGCTGACGAAACCGTTTACGAGCGAACTCGGCAATGTGAGTCCGGTGATCATCGTGCCCGGGCCTTGGAGCACGGCCGACATCGAATTTCAGGCCGCCAATCTCGCCACCATGCTGGCCAATAACGCGGGTTTTAATTGCGTGGCGATGCGTGTGATCGTGCAGCATGAAAACTGGCAACAGCGCCCGCAACTCCTCGCCGCCTTGCGAAAGGCATTTTCGCGCATTCCGCCGCGCCACGCTTACTATCCGGGCGCAGCCGCGCGCTATGAGGCGTTTTATGCGGCGCATCCGCAGGCGCGTCCGATTGGCGCCGGCGGTAATGGCAAGCTGCCGTGGCTGCTCATCACGGATCTTGATGCGAATGCTTCCGATGAAATCTGCTTTACTACGGAATCATTTTGCAGCGCTGCGGCAGAAACGTGTATTTCCGCCACCAGCATTCCCGAGTATCTCGCGCGTGCGGTGGCATTCGCCAATCAGAAATTATGGGGCACATTGAGCGCCACCCTCATTGTGCATCCGGCCTCGCTCAAGAATCCTGAGATCAATGCCGCAGTCGAACGCGCGATCGCCGATCTGCGTTACGGCACGGTTATCGTCAATCACTGGTCCGGCATGGCCTATGGCTTGATATCCACGACATGGGGCGCATTTCCCGGGCACGACATTTACGACATTCAATCCGGCGCCGGCGTGGTGCATAATACGTTAATGTTTTCTCAACCCGAGAAATCCGTTGTTCGCGGGCCATTTCGTGCCTGGCCCACGCCCTTGTGGTTTGCAACGAATAGAGTTTTGCACCGTCTCGCGCCCAAAGCCGCCCGCTTCGAAGCTGCACCAGCCGTGTACAAAATCCCAAGTCTTGTCGCGACAGCAGTGCAGGGTTGAGGTAAGTTTGAATGCCAAAATAAAATCAGAGCTGGTCAAAAACGCCGCTGGGCGCCTTCAATGAAGAAAACGCCCAGCAGTCATGTGAGAGGAGAAGCATTGATTAACGTTATGACGGATAGATCATTCTGTTCTGCTTATTGCCTGGGGGTCGCGAAACGGTTACTCCGCCTGATAATTAGGTACCAACTCTCGTAAAAGTTTTAACACCTCTTCTTCGGTTCCGTTCTTGGCCGTCTCCACCAATTGATCGATTTCGCCATTTAGCTCGTGACGTGCGGTGGTCGCTTGCGCCATCAAAATTTTGTTATAGATCGTCGATTGAATTTTTTCCTCACTGGTCCACAATTCCTCGTACAACTTTTCCCCCAAACGCAATCCCGTAATCTGAATGCCAATGTCTTCCGGCTTATAACCGGAAAGTGTGATAAGATTTCGCGCCAGATCAACAATCTTGACGGGCTGGCCCATGTCGAGAATAAAAATTTCACCGCCTTGCCCAAAAGCGCCGGCTTGCAGCACGAGCTGCACGGCTTCCGGAATGGTCATGAAATAGCGTTCGATGTCCGGATGCGTGACCGTCACCGGGCCGCCATTCAAAATTTGTTCTTTAAACAACGGCACCACGCTGCCATCACTGCCCAACACATTCCCAAAACGCACGGTAATAAATGCGGTGCGGTTGCGCCGCGACATATCCTGCAACAGCATTTCTGCCAGGCGCTTGGAAGCGCCCATCACTGACGTTGGATTCACCGCCTTGTCCGTGGAAATCATAACCATTTTGGCCGCATGGAAAGCGCACGCCATGCGCGCCAGCACCAGTGTGCCCAGAACATTGTTTTTCACCGCTTCTTTTTTATTCAATTCCATCAACGGCACATGCTTGTGGGCAGCCGCATGAAAAACAAGATGAGGTTGAAAGCGGGCAAAGATTTCTTGCATGCGATTGGCATCCGTGACATCCGCAATCACCAGCGCACGGGCAACCTCGCTTTTACTTTGGATAAAATCCTGATCGAGACGATACAGGCCGTTTTCTGCTTGATCAAGCATGACCAACAGGCTCGGGCGGAACCGGGCGATTTGCCGGCAAAGCTCGGAACCAATGGAGCCGCCGGCGCCCGTCACCAGCACGACTTGGTTTTGCAGAAACGCTTCGACCTTCTTGAAATCCAAACTGATCGGCTCGCGCCCCAGGAGATCCTCCAATTGCACTTCGCGTAACTGGCTGACCGTGACTTGTCCATTCAAAATCTCCTTGACGGCCGGCACTCTTTTAATGCGCAACTTGGCAGTTTGGCATTGCGCCACAATCTCTCGAAAAACCGAAGCCGAGGCAAACGGCATCGCAATGAAAATTTCTTGAATATCGTGCTTGGCCACTAGTTCAGCCAGTTCATGGCGGGTACCCAGAACCGGTACGCCATGAATAAACATTTTCTGTTTGTCGGGACGGTCACTGACCAGCCCGATGATTTGATACTCCCGCGGCTGGAAGAGAATTGAATGCAACAAGTTTTCAGCGGTGTCATCCGCCCCGACAATAAGCACGCGCTTACTGTTTTTGTTTTGGGAAGGCGGCGTGAGCGCGCGCAGGGCGCGCAGCGAAAAGCGCGAGCCTCCGATCAACATGATGGTGAGCGCCCAATCGATGACAAACACGGAACGCGGCAAATCCGTTAAGCCGTAAAGCAAGCGCAAGACCAGCGCAATCGTCGCCGAACTTAACGACACGGCGCGGAAGATTCGCATGAGATCTTGAATACCGGCATAACGCCAAAAGCCGCGATAGAGGCCGAACCACACAAAGAATATCAGCCGCAACGGCACCACCGTCAGCAGGAGCTTAGGCATCAGCGCCATTTTAGCTGGCGGCACGTTCCCCTCATAGCGCAGATAAAAAGCCAGGTAATGCGCCAAAACGAGACTGCACACATCAATCAGAATGATCAGGAGGTGACGGTAGGATGAAGGAATTTTGTCAATCCACGTACTCGTCAAAATAATTCTTACCCCCCGACGTGTTGAGAATAAGGAAGGAAACTTACGCAAGTTGTTCGGACTGAAAAAGCAGAGTTTTGCTAAATCGGCGATAAATGGCGAACCCGACAGGGATGGCCGCCTTCTTGATATTCACAGTTGTCCCAATAGAAGCAATTTACCGAGCATATCGGAACATCCTGCAACACCTCCAGCCGGGGATATTCTTTGGAATAATGCCGGATTTGCTTTTGCCATTTCTTCTTTTCAAAAAATTCTTTGATCCCCTTTCGCCCCTGCAGCTTGACGCGAACCAACGCGGCAAGATCCTGCGCCGCCCTGGATTCCGGCGCAAACAGCAGAACCGGCTTCGTTTCTTTCACGGCTTGCGTGACGATCGGATCAAAGGAGACATACCCCAGGTAATCCAGCTCAATCGACAGCAACTCCGCGGCAGCAACCTGCAATGCCATTCCCTCTTTGACATCATCTTTTTTCTGCACCATGTTCAAAATCATCCTGGGGCGAAACGCGTGCAGAATTTTTTCAAACTCATGGGCGGCGTGGCGGTCAAGCCTTGACATCTTGCCCACCAATTCTGCCATGGTGCATTGCATCTTCTCCGGCCGGTTGATTTTTTCCTTGATAAAAAGCTCCATCGCCGCCGGAAAGCTCTTGAGCGCAGCATTCAACTCGCGCAGCAAGCAGACTTTGAGAAACCCGAACGCTTCGTACAGCGAGGTGGGATGCGGCGCCGCCACCAAAATTTTTTCATCCGCCAATAAAAACAGATCGACAATATCAAGCGAGGAGCCGGCGCCCAGGTCGAGCAAAACTTTGTCCGCATGCAATTTTTTCAAATCTTGAATGAAAAGTTGCTTCTGGAGATGCGTCGGATTGGCCATGCCGAGCGAACCGCAAGCGCCGCTGATCAGATGAAGATTCGGCACGGGCGTGGGCAAAGCAATATCGCTTAATGACTCTTTTTGCAGCGTGAAATAGTCGAAGAGGGTAAAGCGCGGTTCGAGCATGCCCAGACAGGTGTGCAGGTTTGCCCCGCCAAAGTCAGCGTCGACCAGCATAACCTTTTCGCCCATCGACGCCAGGGCAATGCCAAGCGAAGACGTCAGAACGGTTTTACCGACGCCTCCCTTGCCGCTGGCAATGGCGTAGATTTTTGCTTTCGGAAGTTCACCGCGGCCCTCCTTCCGATAAAAAAAATCTCTTAACTCCGGCGTATCTTCGGCGCGCACCCAGTCGCTTAAATCTTCATTCCAAACCTGATCGTCCTTGCCAAAGCTGCCTTGGCGTACTAGGACCGTCAACTCCTCAAGTGAAACCCGGCTGGCTTGCTTGTCTCTCATTTTGACAAACAAACCGGTCATCATTTCGTTCATGTTGGTGAATCCCAAGATAAAGCCAGAAGCAAGACTCTGAAACGATTGAACCAAAACGCCAAACGCAAACGCTTAACACACCTCGCGTGCCAGGGCATACCGCCCCGTCTTTGTCCATCGCACGGCAAAACAGCACTCTTAACAACCAGCAAGAGTGACAAGTTGTAGATGACGGACGATCTCATTTGCGGGGCCACAACATTATTTCTTCCCTTTGTGATCGCCGCCTTTTCCTTGATCATGGCCTGCGAGACAATCATCGATATCTTCTTTGGCTTTTTCCAGCGCCGCAGCCAGGCATTGCTGCAAAGCCAGGCAGCACTCCAAATTGAAATCGTCATCATCGAGTTTTTTCTTCTTCAGGCATTTCTCGTAATCCTTGAAACATTTTTTCCGGTCCGCTTTGTACCGGCTCCTAACCTTTTGCAGGCAGTCTTTCGTTTTACGATGGTCGTAATTGGTTCTCAGCTCTTCATGGGTAATCTTGGTTTTACCCCCGTCACAGTGAACGATTTTGACGGTAAATTCGAACGTCCGGTCGTCCTTTTGCAAAACGCTGGCAGGCGTGTATTCGTGTTCCATCCAAACTTCGAACAGGAATTCTTGCACCGGCGATATCAAAGCGGTGGGCGCGGGCGCTGCAATAGCTTCAGGAATAACGTTATCCGGAAGAACCATGGCCAATAACAACGCATGGTTGGGACTTTCCGGGTCCGCCAAAGCGGCGCTGGCCTGCTGTTGAAGCCGGGCTGTCACGCTTTCGAATCCGATGGCTGCATCCCATTCATGATCAGACGCCAGGGTCTCGAACTTGAAGGCTTCGCCCCAATTCGTAGTTTCCTCGCCGCGCAGATGGCGCAAATGCTCCTGGGCCAACTCCGAGACATAATCATCGTGCAATAGATTTTCGGTATATTTACTGCGCTTCACCGGTAAACCGACGCCGGTCTTTTCCAGCAAGCGCGTGATGGCTTGTTCGGCTTCCTTCTGGGATTTGCTGCTTGCCAATTCGTCCAGGAGTTGGGTCAGCTTTACATTGAGGGGATCGGAGGGGCCGGCATGGTCGATCGTTCGTTCAAATTCGCACGCCCACCAGGTCACGGCTGCACCTACCATAATCACGATAGGCGCAAAAAATCGGAGGAGTTTTTGCATTTTCATAGGTCAGGCCTTTTCTGTGGATAAATGATGATCGCCTAGTAGTTTTATTTCATCGTGGGAGGTATTGTTGATGAGTTTTGACGGTCAGGTTCGGTAATGTTCCGCCGTGGTTTAGACGTGGCTGAACAAACCGGGACTACCGATGTCGATTGCCAACCTGCAAAAGGTGGTCGCGCTCACAGGAACGGCGCAGCGCGAAAGATGTTGTCAGGCTTGTTACTCACCTCCTTTTCATTTGCAAAGAAACGGCTATTCAAATTATGCCTGCAGCGTTTAATGAAGTAATCCCCAACGATTGCTGTGGCGGATTTGATTGTTCACGTAATCGGGGTGCAACCTTTTCATGAAATCATTGAGGCTATTGCCGGTTTGATAGCGCGTTCCGCTTTCCGGAAAACCCTTATAAAAGTATTCCCAGGCAAAATAATCGGCAGTTCGTATTCTGACCCTGCGCGGCGCAAGATGTTTGCGGGGGAAAATCGGCACGGAAAAATAAAATCCCGTATTCGTTTCGGCTGCAGAGCGTAACAGAAAAAATCCGAAATCCACCTCGCGGAACTGGCGCATCAAATCCACGCGCCAACCGGTGTCTTGATATAAAAATTTGCCATACGACGCGCGCAGAGCCAAATCCCAACGCGGAATCCGCATTTCAGAATTTAGAAACATGGTTTGATGATTTATCCCGGAATAAGACCAGACGCCCTTGAAATAGGAAGCGTGGCCGGTATAGCCAAAATTTGCGCCGATTGCGGCTCTGCCGTTGAAGAAATATTTTTGGACATCGAGGTCGAGGCCATATCGTTCCTGCGTAAAATATCCCAGGCTACCGGACACAAAAACCTCTCGCGGCAATCGCAAAACCTGATTGATTGTCACCAGGCCGGGGCGGATGTAATCGCCTTCGCGCTCAAGCTCGTTTTGCAGTGGGATGATAAGCTGTGCGAAGAATGCCATTCCCGGCCACAGACTCGTCTGCAACGCGGGAGCAACATTGAATTGGGTCGCAACGGGATTGTTATAACTGGCAAACGCCACGTTGAATTGCGGATGCAACACGAGATCAAGCTTGCCGGTCGAAGCATTCGCGCGCGGCAGCGTTTTGATTCTACTCCAGTAGGATTCAAAATTGAGATTTACTTCCAACCGAGCCTCCGAAAGCTCACCGTTCGCCGGCAATCGCTGCTGGTTCACGGCAGCGCGAATCGCGATCAAAGGAATCATGCGATTTTGTGGAATCAAGATCACTTCCAGCACTTCTCTGGCTACCGCTTGAATGCCCGCGATCACTTCTCTCGCCGCCGCCAGCTCATCACGATATCTGCGGTTTTCATAAGTGACGATCAACTCTTTGCCTGCTTGCAGAACCACAACGTTCTCAAAGCCATCTTCGACGAGCTGTTGGGTCAGCCGGCCGGTTATTTCATTCTCATCATCAGAAAAAACTGGTACAGCAAAGACAAAGCAAGCCATCAAACAACCGATTTGGTAAAGAAATTTGCTCATGATGGTGTTTCGTGCTGTATTCATGCGGGGTTTCACAGTCGTGTCCTGATATTGGCGCCATAAGCCACTTTGTTGCCATCGATCAACACGAGGTTTACAGTTATCGACTCGCGCAACTTCACGCTCAGACCAGCATTGAAACGTCGTGCATCATATTCGCCTTTGAGAAATAGCATATCACGGAAACCGAGGCTGGCGCCGCCGAATAAATCATCAAATTCATGCGAGGGCGCTGGAATCCAATCCACGCCATATCCCAATGTCGCCTCCAATGAAAAATGTTCAGACAAACGCCTGGTTTTGGTGGCAACGAGGTAAAGCGCCGTGAAATAGTTGTTCGTGCCTTCGGCCCGATCCAACAAACCGGCGATGTCATGCAAACCGGCCCCGATTGCCGGAAAGTGGCTGCTTTCTTTAAGAAGCTGCGCACGCACGCTCAGCATGCGATCGCCGATGCTGGGATGATCCGTATCCAGCGACAACGTTGCTCGAATCCCGATTTCTAAAAAAGGCAAAAATCCAATACTGGCAAAATAAGCCAGATTGTCGCGTTCCGGGCCTTCATAAAGCGTGTAAGGACTGGGGATGAAGCCAAAGCCAAGCGCGGCATAACCGTCCGGCATCACCTGCGCAGTCGGCGCCGTCATAATGGCGTTGAATCCTCCCAGGCCAACTTGAGCATAGCCCATGCGATGGGCGCTTAACATCAAAATGACGGCAAAAACAAAACGTGACATTTTCATCATAAGCCAACTCAACAGATCAAGTCGATAAAGATGCTGCTTGCGCATGAGCATGATCGAGATAAACCG
The DNA here is from genome assembly GCA_030263535.1 of Cytophagia bacterium CHB2. Classification (NCBI taxonomy): domain Bacteria; kingdom Pseudomonadati; phylum Bacteroidota; class Cytophagia; species Cytophagia bacterium CHB2. The sequence goes on along the minus strand of SZPB01000086.1, from coordinate 6,892 downwards.
GAGTTCGTTTGCGCGAAGCGGCATGGGGCAGTTCTTTCTTTAATGCGTCACACACAGTTGCCACTTGCTCCTCACTCATTTTGCCGTGAAATGGCAGGGCCAGAAACGTTCTGCCCGCCGTTTCCGCCTGAGGAAAGTCGCCCGGTCGATAATGGAATTTTTCGCGATAAAATGCTTGCAAGTGAATCGGCGCGAAATAAGGGCGGGTGGGAATGCCTTGTTCGTCAAGCCGCGCCATCAAGCGGTCGCGATCGATCTCGGGCGACAGGCGAATGATGTACACAAACCAACTCATGCGCGTCGTGGTGGGCGAGAAGGCAAGAGGCTTGAGCAGCGGCATCCCTTTCAGATGCTCGCCGTACCAGGCAGCCACACGCGCGCGCTTGGCCAGCAGCTCTTCGAGGCGTTGCAACTGCACCAGCCCCAGCGCCGCGCTCATTTCATCCAAACGGTAGTTATAGCCCAGGCGGCTGTGGTTAAGCCAGGCATCGAAAATGTCCCGGCCTTGATTGCGCAAGGAACGAAAGAGCGGATCCCATTCCTCGCGGCGATACACAATCATGCCGCCTTCGCCCGTGGTCATTTGCTTGTTGGGATAAAAAGCAAACACGGCTGCGTCGCCGAAGGTGCCGGCTTTCTGTCCGCGATACTCTGCGCCAATCGCTTCGCACGCATCTTCGATCACATGCATGCCGAAACGATGAGCTGCCGCCAGCACCGGCGTCATTTCACAGGGCTGGCCAAAGGCATGCACCATAACCACAGCCTTTAAAGCGCCGCTGCCCACCGTTTTGCCATTCGCCGTACTGCACAATGCCCGCGGCAACCAAGCTTGCCGTTCATGATTTCCTGCGGCAAAGGCTTCTATCGCCTCAACGGCAAGCGCAGGATTCATGTTGCCGGTTTCAGGATCGATATCAACAAAGACGGGAATGGCGCGTTGATAGAGAATGCAGTTACTGGAAGCGATGAACGAAAACGGCGTGGTCAGCACAAAATCGCCCTCCCCCACCCCGCTGGCAATCATGCAAAGTTGCAGACCGGCAGTGCCGCTGCTGACGCCGGCGGCTTTGGTCAAACCATGATAGCGCGCAAATTCGGCTTCAAAGCGTTCCAAGCGAGGGCCAATGCTCAGACTCGAGGATTCCAAGACTTCGACAACCGCGGAGATCTCCTGAGAAGTAATGTCCGGCGCCGACATGGTGATTTGAGTTTTCATGCGAGTAGTCCCCAAACAAATGTGCGGATAGCCGCAGTGTCAGGAATGGCTAACGCGCGATCTTGCAGAGAATAGTTAACGCTGTTTTGAGAAGTACGAATCGAGTAACAGCCGAATGAGGCGAGAAAAAGAAATGTTCCCTCTAAAAATATGCAATCATTACAGGCAAAGGATGCAATTGCGGAAGCCCGAAAATGATCAGTGCCGCTTATCACGTCAGTTCATTTGAAGATTGTCTTGTTCGTAACGAACTTCGGGTTGCATCGTCGCGGGGCGCCTATCCAAGACGCCTTGAAATTCCGGCATGGTGGTGTGCGTTGGATGCGCGATGCCTTCGCGCTTTATGGTGGTCAACAATGTCTTGGCCAGTATTTTTAAATCCAACCACAACGAGCAATGATCGACATACCAAACATCAAGGGCAAACTTCTGCTCCCAGGTTATCCCATTGCGGCCATTAACCTGAGCCCAACCGGTGATGCCCGGGAGTGCCTCATGCCGGCGCCGCTGTTGCGGCGTATAGCGGCTGAGGTATTTCATCAGCAAAGGACGCGGACCAACCAAGCTCATTTCGCCGCGCAACACGTTGATCAACTCCGGCAATTCATCCAGGCTGGCCGCGCGCAAAAAACGACCGAATGGCGTCAAACGTTCAGCTTCGGACAAAAGATTTCCTTGCGTATCCTGCTCCGGCAACATGGTGCGGAATTTCAATAACGTAAACGGCGCGCCGTTTCGACCGGGACGTTGCTGCCGGAAAAGAATGGGCGCGCCGAGCTTCAAGCGCACCAAAATTGCAAGCACTGACATAAGAGGTAAAGCCAAGAGCAGCGCCGGCAGAGTGAGCGTTAGATCAAACAATCGTTTGCCGAAGACGCGGTAACGCAAGGGATTCCTGCATGTCTGCATTGGCGCCCGAGGGCGCATCATTCACCGTGAATCCCTTCGCTCTCAGCAAACGTCGATATTCGCTTTTGACTTTCTCAAAAACCATGCGCTCATCAAAGCGCTCCAGGGCCATGCGCCGGCCCTCTCTGGCCATACGTCGCGCGAGTTCTGGTTTGGTGAGCAAAGCCATCATGGCATCTACTAACGCCTGAACATCACGCAAGGGAACCATCAAGCCATTGCGATCATGCTCAACTGCTTCCCGGCAGCCGCGAATGTCCGTCACGATGCACGGCACCTCCATCGCCGAGGCCTCCATCGGCGCGCGCGGAAAGCCTTCGCGATGTGACGGCAACACGAAGACATCCATCAACGCATACATCTCCGGCATGTCCTGCCGCCAGCCGGCGAAAATACAGGCGTCGGCCAATCCGTAGTCGCGAAAAATTTCCGGCTGCACCGCATCGGATTTTTCATGATCTATCATCCCAATAAAGAGAAAGCGCGTCGCAGGAATCTGCTCATGAACACGGCGGGCGGCTTGCAGGAATTCAAGAATGCCTTTCTCGGCTACCAACCGCCCGACAAATCCCACGACTTTAGCATCGCTAGGCAAACCCAGTTCACGGCGTTTGTGCTCAAGATGTTTCGCGCTGAAGCGGCTGCGGTCGAACCGCGTCACATCGATGCCGTTCCCAAGATGCTTGATGGCTGCGGCGGCGCAGATGCCTTCCCGTAGCGCCGTGTGCATGTCCTCGCGGTTTTGCGACAAGATAAGATCAGAACAGCGCGCTGCAATTTTTTCGAGCAGAATATAAAATCGCCGTCGCTTTGCCGGCATATGATCGTGGAAATAAAACCCGTGAATGGTGTTGACTACAATTGGAACGCCGGCCATACGCGCCGCCAATTGACCGAGCAGGCCGGGCTTTGGTGTGTGGGTATGAACGATAGTAAAACGTTCGCGCTTGATGATGCGATAAAGCTGCCACAGCGTTTTTAGATCTTGCAGCGGCGTAACGTTGCGCGTGATAATAACGGCGATATGCCGAATACCGGCGGCTTCGAGCGCCGGCACATTCGCGCCGTATGCCGAAATGCCAAATACCTCGTATCCCTCCTGCTGAATGCTGCGCATCTGATTGAGCAAAAGATGGCGCAACGAAAGATCGATGGTGGTGATGTGTGCGACTTTAGGAAGAGACAAAGGGGTGTCGGGATGAATTTAAATCGCAACTGCTAATGTTAGGAACACCGTTTAAATAATATACCCATTTCCAGAAACCGCTAATGAACGCGAATGTACGCCAATATATTTCTAATTCGCGTTTATTAGCGGTTTGAGATGTGGAAACCTTAAATTACCCTCAAGAGCCAACACCAAAGCTCTCGCACGCATCTTCTGTTTTGGGATTTGGATTTTGAGATTCAGGATTCATTTGGATTTTGGGTTTCGTTGCTTGTGATTTCGTTTTAACGTTTGTCTTATGTAGCGCCTCAGTCAAGCTGCCAATCAGCTCAGTCGCCACGGTCAAAATCTGCCCGGACTCAAACCCGGCTTTGCGCAGATCTTTATAAAATGTGCGGGCAATGATGGTCGCCACCTTCTCAGGCTCTGCAACAGCAGTCAACATATGCGAGTTGAATCCGTTTTGCCCGGAAACGCCTTTTTTCTTGCCCAATCCCAGCGTCTTGACAAGATATGAAGAAGCCAGCATTTGCCGCATGTTGTGCATTTCAATGGCGAAACCGGTGTGTTTACTGAGCGTCGCGAGTAGTGATTCATCGGCAGCGCATTTGTTCTCATCGGCGATCACGAGATAGCCAACTAATTTTTCCTTCACATGAAGCGGCACGGCCAGCATATTATCGTTATGGCTAACATATGCCAGCTCGTTGCCGGTGCCATGATTTGCCGGCATCACATGGCTGTTCTCATGTATCATTGCGGCCACGAGACGAACGGCGTCTTCCGCATGCCCGTTAACGCCGTTTGCACCGAAGTCGGCGCGCATCCGGAACTTTGTCCGGTCATCCTCCACCCACGCGATACCGCAATACGCCACCGTCAATGCCTCTGCCGTGATTTGCGCCGCAGCTTGCAGCAGCGCGTCCAGCGTGCCGTGACGCTCATATAATCGCGCCAGCGCGGTGAGGGAATGTTGCATCGAGTTGGTATGTGGCGCAGTAATCGGTGGGTTGTTGAGAAACATTATTTCCCCATTAACGTTTTCACGCTTGCCTTTTGCAGTTTGCCATTTGCTTTTTGCCTCACCTTCACATACAGCGCTTCCTCCCCCGCAAGCCATCCACGCTTTTTGGCCAGAAAGAAAAACCAGCCATCGCTGCAGCGAATCGGCACGCGGGGGATGCGATAGGGATTGAAACCATCTGGCGTGGCTTTGTAGCCGCCGCCAATCACCGCCGAAGCATAATATTTTGCCACCAGCTTTTCTACTGCCGCATTCCACAATGCTTTTGGATAAGCAAAGTGGTGCACTTCAAGCCCCAGCCGTTGGCGAAACAATTCTTGGGGAATCGCCAATTCCTCGATCACTTTGTCTTCGGGTTCGTTATCCAAATAAACATGCGTGTGTGTGTGCGCGCCGATGGTCACCAGACCCGAGCTGGCCATTTCTCCCAACATATCCCAAGTGACGGGTTTGACCTCGGCTCCGGAAGCATGATGCAGAAGCGGGTAGGGAATGCCAGTCTCGACAAAGCCGGTTGTGACAAACAATGTTGCCGGCAAATTAAACTCGCGAAGAATTGGAAGAACGTGCGTGTAAAAATTGACAAAACCGTCATCAAAGGTCAAAACCACTGCATCAGCCCCGGCTTGACGCTTTGCTCGCAGGACTCGCAGAGCTTCGTCGTAGGAAATGACGCAGTTATGGCGCGCCAAAAATTCCAGTTGCCGGCGGAACAACGCGACCGGCAAATCCAGCTCAAAATTCAAATTGCCAGCAACGCTGTGATAGATGAGAAAGGCGCAGCCCGCCGGAGGTTTAGGCTTGATCACTTCGCTCATCAGCAACGGAACTTTCAAAAGTTTGCGGGCGAGAAGATTCATCCAAACAGCATCCACATAAACGGCAGCAACGACACCCGCTGGCGCGCCAATAGCCCATAATTGCCGATCGTCGTCAGCGACACAATCATGATGAAGCTGTAGACAAAAGAGAAGGCCACCAATGGATCCACGGCAATCGTACGCATGCGCTGGAGAAAGACCTTGCCGCGATAGAAAAAAATGCCCAGCCAGAACATCGATTCCAAAGCGGTTATCATCGCCTGTGGATTGTGCGCCTCCCAGGGGAAAGGCCGCAACAACACGATCACCGGCGCGCCAACGATGCCGGCCAAGCCAAGAACAACGCCTGGCGCAAAACGTGAACCTCCGCCATAGGTCGAAAGCTGGCGCTGGTAGTAATACTGTTCTATACCCGCCTCACTGATCTCTTCAAGGCCGCGCGCCTGCAAAAAGTCTGAACCGGATTGCAGGACATAGATGCCCATGACCACGGCTATGCTTCCACCCACGAGCCACGAAAGCAAATGCTGCGGGTTTCTGGCGCTGCGAAACAAGAACGGCAAATACGCCACGGCCAGGCTCAACATCATGAAAGCCGAGATATGCGGCCGGATTAAGCCGATCAGCCCCAAGCCGATTCCCATTGTCACCATGCCGGAAATCTGGTTCAGCCGCGTAAATTTGACCAAACCATAAGCGACAAAGCCGCTGCCAAAGAAAATCCAGGCGTCTTTGCCCAAGCTGGAGGGCCAAAAGAAAACCGAGGGAAGAAAGAACATCAGGACTCTGTATAAGCTCGGATTTGTCTGCGGAAAAGCCACGCGAAAACCGCAGTAACAAAGTATGCTGCCGGCAAACGCCAGAGCTGCAAAAAAAAGAAAGCTGCCGAACAAGCTTACCGGCAAAAATGTATAAAGCAGGCCGGTAACTGCGCTCATGGAGGCTGTGCCGGTTTGTATAGCGCCAAATATTGAAAAATCAAATTTGGCAAAGGATATTGCAAATTCCTGGCCCTCCCAATGATAGCGCAAGGCATCGCCGCGGCCATAAAGATCCAAAACCATCCAGTAGCGGGAAACGCCGCCGAGCATTTTGACCACGAAGGCGAGAAAAAAAAGCGCAGGCGAAAACGTTGAATCATGCGGCTTGAGCACCTGCTCGTATAAAAACTTTCCAATCAGGATCAGAAATGCCATATAGGCCAGCGCGGGAATCCACTCTGCGGGTGGAACCAGCCAGGCAAAGGCCATGATGAAGAAAATCAGGCTCAGGAGATTGAGCGAGGAGAGATGGCGTTCCATCAGAAAATTTCCAAATCGCCCAGGGTCAAATCCCACGCCGCCGCGGCGAGCGCACTTTGCGAACGCACGCTTAAAGGATTGACAGTGAAGGTCATGCCTTGCTTCGGGACTTTCAAAAAACCGGCTCGCCGCAACAAGGCTTTTTCAAAGGTGGGCGCGGAAAAGTGCGTCACCAGATAATCGCCGCGCAGTTGTTTGATCAGGTGTTTGAGAAAGCTTCTCCCCAACTTTATATCCGCCTGCTGCAAAAACAACTCGGTTAATACGATCTCTTGCCAGCCATACCGCCAATTGGGCCGCAGGATGGCGAATCCGGCCAGCCGATCGCCATGCTCGAATGCATAAAATCCATAAGTCAGATGAGGATGTTGGCCATAGCGCCACTGAATGTAGTTGAAATCTCTAAACGTTCTTAGGCCGGTTTGCCGGCGCTGCTGCTCCCAATTCACC
>SZPB01000085.1 GCA_030263535.1 Cytophagia bacterium CHB2 | reverse complement strand
CAGGCTTCACAGGCTGGTTGGGTGACGGGCAAACTCATGAGGCTTTCTCCTGACGATGAATGTAAACCAGATTCGCTTGATCCTGGCGCAGCGCAATCAAAGCGCCGCGAATGTTATAGGCTTTGGGATTGCCGCTGGCGCTGGACAGCTCTGCCGAAATCGTTGTGCCCGGCACGATGCCGAGATCCATCAGCCGCCGGCGCTGCAAACCGCGGCAGTTTTTTGAAATGCCGAGCACCACGCCGGATTCGCCCATGGCCAGCGAACTCAAGGATTCGTGCGGGCCGATCATTTCGTGCCCATTGGACAAGGTCACGACGCTGACATTCGCCGCGGCCACCGGCGCCAACCGGACTTCCTCGCCATTGGCAATAAATTGAATGCGCTCGGCGGATTTATCCTGCACACGAATGATCATGCCCGGATGCAATCCCTGCGCCGCTAGTTGCGCATAGATGATTGCCGGCTCATCTTCAATGTGAACGATGCGGCCGAGTTCACCGGCCGGCAGATCGGTGAGAGGCATGTCTTGCTGTTGCGGCAATTCACCACCGGGAGTTGGAATGGGGTCGCCGTGCGGATCGAGCAGAGGATTGCCCATTTGCACGGCCAGCGCTTCGGCTTCTTCCAGCGTCGTATTGTGTTCGCGGCGTTCGGCCTCCGCATGCCATTCCGTGGCAGCCAGCCCCGTCTCATCCGCGAAATAACGTTCCCAGAGGCGGTGGACACGAATGATGCGCAGCGCATATGAGCGGCCATCCGCTGTCAGCGCAAAGCCGTTTTGTTGGGAAGTGATCAAACCAAGGACTTCCAGCTTGGTGAGCAGTTTCGCGGCGTGATCATTCGTGATGCTCAACGCGCCTGACAAACTTTCGAGTGTGGCAATGAGGCTTTTGTACTCTTGATGATAAAGATGCTTGAGCGCATCTTCAATCAGGACTTTTTCATTCGTGCGTTTGAGCTTGCGCAATTGCCAAATCAAACCATACGACGGCCAAAAGATCAAACACGCCAGCGCCACCAGCCCGATAGCGCTAATCAATGCAAGCAAAGGATCAGTCATAAGACAGCACCAGGTGATTTCACTAGATTTTCGAAAAACAAAATAGCGTTGAGAAGATGTTTGGAAATTTCGAATCAGTGAGGTGAATTTACATCCTAAAATAAAATTTAGGATTGGCTAAATTTAGCATTCCAACACCACTCTATCAAGCGAAATTTTTATTTGTCATAAAATTTCAGTAACAACTTTGAGAAAGTTTAAATTCATGCGATAGTTAATCGCGATCACAAGCGAAAACGCCGGCAATCGAATTGTGTACGTGATGCAATATTTCATCCAAATGACGGCAAAATCCAGGAATCTCAGTGCAGGTAAATAGCCCTTGCTTTGCTGAGGAGAATTCTTTATAATACCGCGACTTTTTTGTTTATCATGATAAATGCTTGAAGATAAAAGCGCGAACGGAGTTGGGAAAGAGCTTGTTAGCCGTGAGACAAGCAAGAGGTGGAATGGAACGCAACTCACGATTGGATACTTTGATTATTGGCGCCGGGCCGGTTGGGCTGGCTTGTGGTATTGCAGCACAGCGCAGCGGCCTATCTGCGGTTATTGTTGAGAAGGGTGCGGTGGTCGACGCGCTTTACCGCTTCCCGAAGCACATGCGTTTTTTTTCAACGCCCGAGTTGCTTGAAATTGGCGGCGTTCCGTTCATTGTTTCCGGCGATAAACCAACCCGTGCGGAGGCGCTGAATTATTATCGCCGTGTGGCGCAGCACTATCAGCTCAATCTGAAACTTTACGAAGAAGTTTTGCGCGTCACACGTGCCCGCGATTCTTTTGAAATTGAGGGTTCGGCCGGCACGTATCGCGCTGCGTGCGTGATTATTGCAACCGGTTTTTATGATCACCCGAATGCCCTCAATATCCCCGGCGAAGACCTTCCGAACGTTTCCCATTATTACACCGAGCCGTTTCCATTTTTTCAGCGCAAAGTTGCCATCATCGGCGGCAAAAATTCTGCGGTGGAGGCGGCGCTGGATTTGTATCGTCACGGCGCGGAGGTCACCCTGATCCATCGCGGCGCGGAAATCCGGCAAAGCGTGAAGTATTGGATTTTGCCCGACATTCTCAATCGCATTCAAGAGGGCAGCATCAAGGCGCTGCTCAACACGCGCGTCACGCGCATCGCCGCTGACGCCCTCACCGTGCAAAATGACAAGGGCGAAACGTCAACGGTGAAAACCGATTTTGTGTTCGCGCTTACCGGTTATCATCCGGATTATGATTTTCTCCAGGCCTGCGGCGTTGATATCGGCGGCGACGAGTTGATCCCGCGCCATGATCCGGAGACGTTTGAAACGAACGTGCCCGGGCTGTATGTGGCGGGCGTCGTGGCCGCGGGCAAGAATGCCAATAAAATTTTCATAGAAAATGGCCGCGAACATGCTAAGGTGATTATTCGAGATATTGTGCGGCGATTAAAACCAGCCCCCGAGGCGCAGCCGGAAACGTTTTGGGTTTAGTGAGAGCTTGTTGCAAAAAACAACGCTTTATTTTTAGGCGCCGGCGCGCTTGCAGAACAATCATCGGTAAAACGTGAGGAATGAGCATGTGGCAAAAATTCTTTGTTAAATTGAGCGCGGTCCTCGTTGGCGTGTTACTCATCGGCGGCACTTGCACGCCTCCTGCGCCGCAGCAACGCCCGGGCAACGCCTACGACGGATCGGCCTATTGGGCGCGAGACATTGCGCAGCCGTTAATCAGCGGCTTTGCCTCCGATGCACAGATTTACACGATTTCCGGTGTACAGGTTTTTAAAGACGGCCGGCTGCCGGCGAATCAGGGCAGTTGGGGAATTGTGGCGTGGAGCCCCTCTCAGCAAAAAGAATTTCAAGTGAATGTACGGCACAACGGCACGACTTCCACGAGCACGCGCGCGCAAGCGAACGCGCCGAGCGCCAATAACCAGCCGTTGCCTGCGGGCTGGGTCAATAGCACCGACATTTTCAATGCGACCGCTTCCCATCGCGACCCGGGAGCAACGGTAGCGACGTTGGCCGTGTTCAACATCGCCACATACGACGGGCCGCATTGGGGGTTAAATTTCAATACGGGAACCGAACCGAATCATTACGTGAATTTTGACGGAACCTATCTCGGCACCACGCCGTGAATTTTTTATGAGATTTTCGCAATAATCGAGGAGTAACGATTGAAAGAATTCGATCTCGTCATTGTCGGCGGCGGCCCGGGAGGATATGTTGCCGCCATTCGCGCGGCACAACTGGGCATGAAAGTCGCCGTTATTGAAAAAGACAAACTTGGCGGCCTCTGCCTGAACTGGGGCTGCATTCCCAGCAAGGCATTGTTGCGTTCCGCGGAGGTGTACCATCTGCTGCAGCATGTGCAGGATTTTGGTTTGAGCGTCTCGAATATTTCATTCGAATGGCAGAAGATCATTCAACGCAGCCGCAAGGTTTCCGAGCAGATCAACAAAGGCGTGCATTTTCTATTTCGCAAGAATAAAATCGAGCATATTGACGGCGCCGGACGCTTGCGCAAGGGCAATGTCGTCGAAGTCACCAAAGACGGCAAGGCGGTGGGCGAATACAAGGGCAAGAACATCATCATCGCCACCGGCGGTTCTCATCGCACCATTCCGGGCGTGGCTCTGGACCGCAAGCGCGTGATTACGAGCACGGAAGCAATGATCATGTCCGAGATGCCCAAAAGCATGATCGTCATTGGCGGCGGCCCGATTGGCGTTGAGTTTGCGTATTTCTACAATGCGTTCGGCTGCAAAGTCACGATCATCGAAATGATGCCGCAAATTCTTCCGCTCGAAGATGAAGAAGTCGTCAAAGCGCTCACCGCGAATTTCAAAAAGAGCGGCATGACCATCGCAACCAACGCCAAAGTGAGCGGCGTCAACGCAACCGCCAAAGACGTCACGGTCAGTTACACTGTTGACGGCGCGGAAAAGAGTGTTACCGGCGAGGTTGCCCTCATGGCAATCGGATTCTCCGGCCAGACCAGCAATCTCGGCCTGGAGGAGGCTGGCATTACCGTTGAGAAATCTTTCATCAACGTCGACCGCCGGAACTACAGCACCAATGTGCCGGGAGTATATGCGATCGGAGATGTGATTGGCGCGCCGTTGCTGGCGCATGTGGCCTCCGCGGAAGGCATTACCTGTATCGAGCATATAGCGGGCAAAGCGCCGCATCCGGTGAATTACAACAATATTCCCGGCTGCACCTATTGCCAGCCGCAAGTCGGCAGCGTGGGTTTGACGGAAAAGCAGGCGCGCGAAAAGGGTTATGACGTTGCCGTCGGGCGGTTTCCGTTCCGGCCGCTGGGCAAGGCCGTTGCCGTTGGTGAAACTGAGGGATTTGTCAAGCTTGTGGTTGACAAAAAATATGGCGAAATTTTGGGCGCGCATATTCTCGGCAGCGAAGCCACGGATTTGATCGCTGAATTGGTGGCTGCGCGCGCACTCGAAAGCACGGTTCATCATTTGGCGAAGATCGTCCACGCGCACCCGACATTTACTGAAGCCGTTATGGAAGCCGCCGCCGACGCTTTGGGCGAGGCGATTCATATTTAGTGTTGGTGCGAAGGCACGCTGCTTTTTGTAGATGTTCTCGCAACGGCTTGGCCGTGGCATTTAAACCTCAAGAGTTCGCGCGCCCGAGTCGCAACGACGCCCGCGCAGCCGGGTTGGGGCGTTTTCGGACGGACACGAGTTAAGGACTCATGTTTGGTATGTAATGCAACATGGCCAAGTACAAGATCGGATGGTTGCCCGGGGATGGCGTTGGCAAAGATGTGATGGAAGCAGCCGGAATCGTTCTCGACAAGCTTAAGCTTGACGCGGAATTCCTCCCGGGCGAGGTCGGCTGGCACTTTTGGTGTACCGAAGGCAATGCGCTGCCGGAGCGCACCATCACAATGTTGCAGCGCACGGACGCCTGCTTGTTGGGCGCGATCACCAGCAAACCGCAGGAAGATGCGGCGCGCGAGTTGCGTCCGGAATTGCAGGGCAAGGGCTTGACCTACCAAAGCCCGGTGCTTGAGTTGCGACAGGCGTTCAATTTGCACACGAACATCCGGCCTTGCAAGGCGTATCCCGGCAATCCCTTGAACTTTCGTCCGGATATCGACATCGTTGTTTTTCGCGAAAACACCGAATGCTTGTACGCCGGCGTTGAGTTTCACCCCATGCCGCGCGAGTTAATGAATGCGATTGTCGCGCATCAGGCAAAGGCGCAGCGTTTTGCCCGGTTGAATCCGGAGGATGTTGCGGTGTCGTTGCGTTTTATGACGCGCCAGCGCTGCCACAGTATTGCGCGCCAGGCATTTGACTTTGCCCGGCGCAAAGGTTATCGTTCGGTAACCGTGGTCGAAAAACCGAACGTCACGCGCGCCACCAGCGGCATGCTGATTCGCGAAGCCCGGCGGTTGGCGAAGCGGTACCCGGAGATTTATTTTTACGAAGTGAATATCGATCATCTCTGCATGTGGTTGCTGAAGAACCCGCAGCATTACGCGGTACTGGTCTCCAGCAATTTGTTCGGCGATATTCTCTCGAAAATGTGCGTGCAGCTCGTCGGCGGTTTGGGCTTCGGCGCGAGCGCGAATATTGGCGACAATTATGCCATGTTCGAGCCGATTCATGGTTCGGCGCCGCGTTTGGCCGGGCAATACAAAGTCAATCCCATCGGTTTGTTGATTGCGACGCGCATGATGCTGGAATATCTCGGCGAGCATGAAATGGCGCGCGCCCTGGAAAACAGTATTGCAACCACATTGGTGGAGGGCCGCGTGCTCACCGCCGACATGGGCGGTGAAGCCACGACAATCGACATGGCAAAGGCAATTGCCGAGCGCTTGTGAATCGCAAGTGGGCGGAGGGATTGATTGCAGAATAAGGTTGCGGTTGTGCTCGTTTTTTATGATAATCCGTTGGCTGTTGTCATCCATTTGGTCGGCCTATCGTGAGTGAATTATGAGCAGTCTTATCGCCGTTCTCGTAACGTTTGCCAGTTTGGCGGGACTGGTTTTGTTGATTCTTGGCTTGTCTTCCTGGCTGGGGCCGAAGCGCATGAATCCCGTCAAGGAAGTGCCGTTCGAATGCGGCTGGGCGCCCATCGCGGCGCCGAGTGATCGCCAGTCGATTCGATTTTATATGATCGCGATTTTATTCGTGCTTTTTGATATTGAAATTGTTTTTCTCTTTCCCTGGGCCACGGTTTTTCGTGAGCTTGGCCCGGGCGGCTTTTTTAGTATGATGATGTTTGTCGGAGTTTTGGTTATCGGATTGATTTATGCCTGGAAGCGAGGTGCTTTGGAATGGGATTAAGAAATGCGCTGGGCGGCGATAATTTCATCACAACGCGTCTGGATCAAGCCGTCGGTTGGGCGCGCAAATACTCACTCTTTCAATATCCTTTTGTGACGGCCTGCTGCGGCATGGAATACATGGCGCTTGCCGGCCCGCAATACGATCTTGATCGCTTTGGCGCGGCTTTGCCGCGTTTTACCCCGCGCCAGGCCGACGTGTTGTTCGTCGTTGGCACTATCAGCCAAAAGATCGCGCCGATCATGCGCCGCGTTTACGATCAGATGTGCGAGCCTAAATGGGTCGTCGCATTCGGCGTGTGCACCTGCACCGGCGGATTTTATGACAACTATTCGACCGTGCAAGGTATTGACACCATCGTGCCCGTCGATGTGTACATTCCCGGCTGTCCGCCGCGGCCCGAAACCGTGTTGCAAGGCATTATGCTGTTGCAGGAAAAAATCCAAAAACAGAAGCAAGAATACTAAATCCGGAACGTTGGCGGCTCGGATTGCCGGATTCAAACCAGCCCTCCAACGCGCCAGAGATTTGATCATCCTGAAATCCTTAATGTGAAATTATGTCCTGGCTGGAAGCAATTGTCCAAAAATTTCCTGAAGCGGCGAAAATCATCGCCTCTCCCGCCGGCGAGAATGTGCTGGAGGTGACGCGTGAAGCGTTGCCCTCTGTGTGTTTCTATTTGAAGAACGAGCATAAACCCGCGTTCAATTTTTTGATGGATCTCGGCGGCGTGGATTATCTCACGTTTCCGCAGCCGCGCCCGCAGCGCTTTGAGGTTTATTACAATCTTTTTGCCTGGCCCGCCAAGCTGCGCCTGCGCCTGCGCGTGCCCGTGCCGGAAAGTGATCCCATGCTGTTCTCGATTTCGCATTTGTGGGCCGGCGCGGGATGGTATGAGCGGGAAGCGTGGGATTTGTTCGGCTTTCGTTTCAAGGGTCTCGAAGATCATCGCCGGATTTTGTTGTACGACGAATTCAAGGGCCATCCGCTGCGCAAGGATTACCCCATCAATCGCCGGCACCCGCTCATCTCCAATGAAAAACTGGCGGTGCAGCAAAATGGCCACGCCAAAACATTTCGCATCAAAGAAAAAGTCGTCGGACAAAACACGCAGAATATGCTGCTCAACATGGGGCCGTCACATCCTGCCATGCACGGCGTCATTCACGTGTTGTTGGAGCTTGACGGCGAGCGCGTCGAGAACGCGGATGTCGGCATCGGCTATCTCCATCGCGCCTTCGAGAAAGACGCTGAAGCGGTAACGTATACGCAAGTGTTTCCCTACACCGATCGTCTGAACTATGTTTCGCCGTTGATCAACAATGTCGGCTACGCCATGGCGGTCGAGAAGCTCATGGGCCTGCAAATCACCGAGCGCTGCAAATACATTCGCGTCATCATGTCGGAAATCTCGCGCATTACCGATCATCTCACTTGCATCGGCGCGAACACCATGGAACTGGGCGCCATGACCGCCTTTTTGTATTTCGTCAAAGTGCGTGACATGTTCTACGAGCTCGTCGAAGAGATCACCGGCGCGCGGCTGACCGTGTCCTACGTGCGTGTTGGCGGCGTCAAAGCCGATCTCACGCCGACCTTTGGCGATAATCTGCGCAAGATTCTCCAAGAGCTTCGCATCGCCATGAAAGAGATGCACAAGCTGCTCACGCGCAACCGCATCTTCGTCGATCGCACGCAAGGCATCGGCGTGATCAGCAAAGAGATGGCGCTCGATTATGGATTCACCGGGCCGATGTTGCGCGCCAGCGGCATTGATTACGACGTGCGCAAAGCCGAGCCTTATCTGGTTTACGATCGACTCGATTTTGATATTCCGTATGGCGTGAATGGCGATAATTATGATCGATATCTCGTGCGCATGGAAGAGATCGAGCAGAGCATAAAAATTCTGGAACAATGCCTGAAGGACATCCCCGGCGGCGAGATCAACGTCGATCACGACGGCAAAGTGTTGCCCGCCAGCAAGATGGCCGACTACGGCAAATTCGGCCAAACGAAAGGCCTGCTGCAAATTCAAGCGCTGACTGATCCCACGCTTTCCGGCGGCAACTCGCGGTTGCGCGACAATATTTTCCCGAACGACAAACGCGCGGCCTTGCCGGCGAAAGAAAAAGTGTATGGCAGCATCGAAGGGTTGATGAATCATTTCATGCTGATCATGGAAGGTTATGGCATCAAACCGCCGGTGGGCGAGGCCTATCGGGCCGTGGAAGGCGCAAATGGCGAGCTGGGATTTTATGTGATCAGCGACGGCAGCGGCAATCCCTATCGCGTCGATGTGCGGCCGCCATGTTTTGCGCTCATGTCCGGCTTTCATGAAATGATCAAAGGCGATGCCGTGGCCGACATTATCGCGACCTTCGGAACCGTGAATATGATTGCAGGAGAATTGGATCGATGAGTTTGAATCTGTCGCAGGCTTCACTTGATCGTATTGCCGAAGTGTTGACACATTATCCTGCGGAAAACAAGCGCGCCGCGCTTCTGCCCATCTTGCATCTGGTGCAGGAAGAGAAGGGCTATATTCCTGTTGAAATGGAAGAAGGAATTGCGGCGCTGGTGGGTGTGCCGGTGGTGAAGGTGAAAGAAGTTCTTTCGTTTTATACCTGGTTCCGCCAAAAGCCGGTGGGCAAGTATCATTTTCAAGTGTGCCGCACGATCTCCTGCACGCTGCGCGGCCATCGCGAAATCATGACGCTTCTCGAGAAAAAACTCGGCATCAAAGATGGCGAAACGTCTGCCGACGGAAAATTCACGCTAACCGCGGTCGAATGCCTGGCCTCCTGCGAAACCGCGCCCATGATGCAATTGAACGAGAAGTACATCGACAACCTGACGCCGGAGAAGATTGATGAGATTTTGGCGGGGTTGAAATAAATTTTCTTCCAATGCCAACGATCAGCCGATTCTTTGGAATCGTCATTGGTATGTTTTATGACGATCACATTCCGCCGCATTTTCATGTAAAGTATGCGGAACATAGCGCTAAGGTTTCGATTGACACTCTTGAAATAACCGAAGGCCGTTTGCCTCGCCGGGTGTTGGCTTTGGTGTTGGAGTGGGCGGCTCTTCATCGCGATGAGTTACGACAAAACTGGCAACAAGCAAGAGCCGGTATGCCGTTGAACGATATCGAGCCTCTTGAATAGTCCGAGGTGATCCTATGATTTCCATCAAAAGTGTTAAGCCGCTAGAAAGATTCAACGTGTTACTAACATTCTCGAATGGTGATCAAAAAGTAGTAAATCTTGAACCTTTATTGAGAGGCCCGATTTTTGAGCCGCTGAAGAATGATCCGGAATTTTTTCGTTCAGTTCGAGTTGATGAAGAGTTGGGCACGATTGTATGGAGCAACGGTGCAGATATTGATCCTGACGTGCTTTATGGAACCCATGTCCCTGCTTGGATGGAAGAAGATAAAGCTTTGGCTTCATAGTCGCTTGAGCAAGGCAAGCATTGATACGGCCATTGTCACGCCGGCGCTCAACTCCGAAAATTCGATTGCGATAAATCAAAAAATTCTCAGTCGCGCTTCACGATACAATGTTGATTTGGAGCCGATTTGCTTTTCACCCGAAGAATTTGAGAAAGAAGAATTGCCCATCGTGCTCGACATCAAGCGGAATGGAATAAAAATCAGCGCACAACAAATTTAGCATGCACGAGCCAAAACCAAAAGCGCATCCCGCCGAGGCAGGACAGAGATGCAAAGAACCCGCAAAGAGTTTTTCTTTGCGTTCCTTTGCGGCTTTGCGTCTCTGCGTGAGAGCTTTTGCTTTTTTGTAGAGTTCATTTGCCAAGGACTGATCGAACATGACAACCAACGGCGGCATTCTCACGCCCCTGATCAAACAGAATTGCCAGACCCTGAAAAACTATCTCAGTGCCGGCGGCTATGAGGCGGCAAAGAAGGCGCTGGCCATGACGCCGGACGAGATCATCAATGAAACCATCAAATCCAACTTGCGCGGCCTGGGTGGCGCGGGCTTTCCCACCGGACGCAAGTGGAGTTTCATTCCCAAGCAATCGCCGAAACCGAAATATTTGGTAATCAATGCCGATGAAAGCGAGCCGGGCACCTTCAAAGATCGTTACATCATCACCCGCGCGACGCATGCCTTGATTGAAGGCATCATCATCGCCGCGAAGGCGATTGATGCGCACACCGCGTACATTTACATTCGCGGCGAATACGTCGAGCCGGCGCGCATTCTGCAAGCCGCAATTGATGAAGCCTACCAGAATAAAATCCTCGGCGACGATGTTCTCGGCACCGGTTACAAGTTGAATCTCTTCGTGCATCGCGGCGCGGGCGCATACATTTGCGGCGAGGAGACTGCGCTGCTGGAATCGCTTGAGGGCAAAAAGGGCTGGCCGCGCATGAAGCCGCCGTTTCCCGCCATCGAAGGCTTGTTTCGCTGCCCGACGATTGTCAACAACGTCGAGACCATTGCCTATGTGCCGGCGATTCTGAAAAACGGCGGCGACTGGTTTGCGAAACTCGGCAGCGAAAAGTGCGGCGGCTATCGCTTTTACAGCGTGAGCGGCCACGTCAACAACCCCGGTGTTTATGAGTTGCCGCACGGTACGACATTGCGAGAGATCATCAATCAAGCCGGCGGCGTGCGCAACGGCAAAAAATTGAAGGCCGTGATTCCCGGCGGTTCTTCCTCGCCGGTGTTGCGGCCCGAAGAAATTGATGTAAAAATGGATGTGGAATCTCTCGCCGCCCTTGGCTCGATGATCGGTTCGGCGGGCGTGATTGTAATTGACGAAGACACCTGTCTGCTCGACGTTCTGCTGGTAACCTCGCGCTTCTATCATCATGAAAGCTGCGGCCAGTGCACACCCTGCCGCGAAGGCACGGGCTGGCTCGATAAAGTGTTCACGCGCATGGCCCAAGGCAACGGCCGCATCGAGGACGTCGACAATCTGTGGAGCATCGCCAACGGTATTATGGGTAACACCATTTGCCCGCTCGGCGACGCCGCCGCCATGCCGGTGTTCGGCTTTATTAAAAAGTATCGTGAAGAGTTTGAAGCGCATGCAAAAACCGGGAAATGCCACACGGGTGAATATAGCAATTGGAAACCGGCGGTGAAGGCTTAAAGCCGAATTGTGGGGTAAGAAATGTCATCGCAATTGACATGACCCGTTTATGTGACTGATCGCTATGGGCATACAATCTACATGACCGAGGAACGTTGGCGGCATGCCAAACGGCATCGCGGTATGAACGATGAAATATTGCCGAAGGTGTTATCAACTCTGCGGGAGAGCAGGCGGCGGCAAGAAGAGCCTTTTTCTGATGTCTTCAGATATGAAAGACCGTTTCGCGGTTTGCCGCTCGGATATAAAAAAATCATCGTTATCGTAAAATTCGAGTTTGACCCATCCACTGTATATCGCGAAAACAACTTTGTGATGACTGCATACTTGCACTATTGAGATTGGTGAGCCTATGAAAGACATCTACTACGATGCAGAGGGAGATATCCTAACGGTTAATTTCCCGCACGCGAAAGTGAAAAAAGAAACGGGACTCGAAATCGCCGATACCATCGTTCTGTACTTCGACACTGTTGAAGAGAAACCCTTGCAAATGATTTTCATTTGCTATAACCGCTTGGTGCAATATTCTCGTCGGAAACCGATTGTGCTAGACAAGCTAGCTTCATATCCCAAGCGCCTTCAGCGTCTTGTGCTCAAACTAATCCAGCAGGCGCCGGTTTCAAATTTTTTAGAAGTGAAAGCTTTGGATAAAGACTCTCGCCACACGGTACGAGTTAAAAAATTGGTTCTGGAACCCAAATTATTGGAAGCAGCATAAGGTCACACATGCCCAACATCACCATAGATGGCAAACTAGTCGAAGTCGAAGCCGGCGCCACGGTCATTCAAGCTGCGGAAAAGCTCGGCATCGAGATTCCACGCTATTGTTATCATCCCGGCTTGAGTATCGTCGGCCAGTGCCGCATCTGTTTGGTTGAAATCGAAAAAATGCCCAAGCCGCAAGTCGCTTGCTACACGCCGGTGACCGACGGCATGGTTGTGCACACACAAAGCGAAAAGGCGCTGCGCGCGCGCAAAGACGTGCTTGAGCTGCTGCTCGTCAATCATCCGCTCGATTGCCCGGTGTGCGATCAAGCGGGCGAATGCTGGTTGCAAGAATATTACATGCGCATCGGCCAGTACGACAGCAAAATGGTCGAGAACAAAGTCAAGAAAGACAAAGCGCGCGACATTGGCCCGCATGTCATGCTCGATCAGGAACGCTGCATTCTCTGCAGCCGGTGTGTGCGCTTCTGCGATGAGGTTAGCAAAAGCTATGAGCTGGGCATTTTCAATCGCGGCGACCATGCGGAATTGGCGCCTTATCCCGGCAAGCAGCTTGATAATTTGTATTCCGTCAACACCGTTGATATTTGCCCGGTGGGAGCGCTCACGGAAAAAGACTTTCGCTTTGAAGCGCGCGTGTGGTATTTGGAGGCAACCAATTCGATTTGCCCGGGCTGCAGCACCGGCTGCAATATCGCGGTGCACACGAATACCAATCGCACGCATCATGCCGAAGGCCGCCGCGTTGTGCGTCTGAAGCCGCGCTACAATCCCGAAGTCAATCAATGGTGGATGTGTGACATCGGGCGCTATGCGTTCAAGGGCGTCGATGATCCCTCGCGCATTTCTGCGCCGATGATGAAACACGGCGAGCAGTGGCTGGAGACGACGTGGGAGGTGGCGGTTGACGCGGTTGTGCAAAAAATCAAAAACGCGCTGCCCGGCCGTGCCGGCGTGTGGTCCTCGCCGCAACTTGCGAATGAAGATTTGTTCGTGCTGAAGAAATTCATCGACAGACTCGGCATTCAGAACGTTGCCACGAAACTTGCGCCGCGAGAGAAGCCAGTGAGCGATGCTTTCTTAATCAAAGAAGATCGCCACCCCAACACGCGGGGCGCGGAGCTGATGGACTTTTCCGTCGCCGCGCAAGATTCGCAGAATCTCCTGCAAGAGGCGGCGGACGGCAAGCTGGCCGTCTTGTTGATCTTTCATCACGATCTCACTGACGGCTTTGCGCAGGAGACTATCGCCAAGGCTTTGCAAAAAGTGCCGACGGTGATTTTCATCGGAACGAATCGCCATGCCACCAGTGATCTTGCTCATGTTTTATTGCCCGCGGCAGCCTGGCCGGAGAAGCACGGCACCTTCACGAATTTTGCCGATCGTGTGCAGCGTTTGTATGCCGCGGTTGCGCCGCTCGGCGATGCGCGGCCGGAATGGCAGATTCTAAAAATGCTCGGCAAGCAATTGGGCGTGATGAGTCCTTACCTCGAAGCCGAAGACGTTTTTAATGCGCTCGCGCAAGAGATTGCGGCGTTCCACGGCATGTCGTATGAGACGATGGGCGAGGTGGGTCATAAAATCGGTGAAGATCTCAACGTGGTGAAGGCTCGACGATTGAACCAAGTGCAAGATAAGCTGCGTGTGATTCCAATTTTTGGATAGTTATGACTGACATCATTGCAACCATTCTCAAATTCCTTTTTTTTGTTCTTCTCTTCGTGTTCAACACAGCGGCCTTGTTGACCTGGGTTGAACGCAAACAAAGCGCGCTTATGCAAGATCGTGTCGGCGCGAACCGCGCGAAGATTTTCGGACTGCGGCTTTTTGGCCTGTTCCACATCATTGCCGATTCGTTGAAAATGTTTTTTAAAGAAGACTTTCGGCCCAAAGGCGCAGAAAAGTTTTTGTTTTCGATTGCGCCCGGGATCAGCATGTTTTTTGCGGTTGCCGCCTTTGCCGCGATTCCGTTTGCCGATACGCTCATAGTCGGTGAAACCGCGCATCCGATGCAAATCGCGCCGTTGAATGTCGGCATTCTCTACGTTTTTGCCACGATGTCCATGGCGGTTTACGGCGTGGTGCTTGGCTCATGGGCGTCGAACAACAACTATTCGCTGATGGGCGGCTTGCGCGCCTCGGCCCAGATGATTTCTTACGAGGTTGCAATCGGGGTCTCGATTATCGGCGTATTGATGGTTTATCAAACGGTCAATTTGCAGGAGATCGTGCGCGCGCAAGGCAATCTGGCTTGGGGCTGGATTCCGAAGTGGGGCATTTTCTTGCAGCCCATCGGGTTCCTGCTTTTTTTAACTACCGGCATTGCGGAAACGAAGCGCATTCCCTTTGACGCGCCTGAAGGCGAAAGCGAGATCATCGGCTATCATATCGAATTCAGCAGCATGCGTTTTGGCGTATTTTTCCTGACGGATTTAATTGAAACCGTGCTGATCGCGTGTATCACCGTCACACTTTTTCTTGGCGGCTGGCAGGTGCCTTATTTAGCCGCAGCAGGTTTTGAATTTCCCTGGGGCGGGACGCTGGCCTTGTCGAATCCGGTGGTAACCCTCTTGCAGTTTTTGGCCTTTTCGATTAAAGTCGCTATCTTGCTTTGGTTCATGATGTTGATTCGCTGGACGCTGCCGCGTTTCCGTTATGATCAAATCATGTTCATCGGCTGGAAAATCCTGCTGCCTTTGGCGCTTATCAATGTTTTTGTAACGGCGGCAGTGATTGTGTTTTTATAAAAGATGTTCCTGGTTGCTGGCCTCCTAACCTTTCAAATGAGCAAACCACGCGGGACAGCAACCGGCTCTGAGTAATCCAAAACCAGCAACGCAAATCCTGTAACGGCACTATGAACGTTCACGACAAATATAAACCGCTAACTTTTTGGGAAAAAACTTATCTGCCGCGCGTTTGGGACGGACTCGTGCTCACGATGCGGCATTTCTTTTTCAATCTCTGGCATTTCTTCTTGGCGAGTATCGGCGTCAAACGCGAATGGAAGGGCGCGGTGACTTTTCAATATCCCGAAGTGCGCCGCCCGATTTGGCCGCGTTTGCGCACGCTGCACCGTCTCACCAAGCGCGAGGATGGTTCGCCACGTTGCGTTGCGTGCATGATATGCGAGACGGTTTGCCCGGCAAAATGCATCTACATCGTCGCCGGTGAACGCCCGGAAAAGCAGATTGAAAAAGTGCCCCGGCAATTCGATATCGATCTCGGCAAATGTGTGTTTTGCGGTTACTGTGTGGAAGCCTGCCCCGAGGATGCCATTCGCATGGACACCGGTATTCTTGAGTTCGCCTCGTACGGCCGCAACGGCATGTTGCTCACCAAAGAGATGCTGTTGAGTTTCGAGCCGAAGAAAGAGCATTATACCTCACGGACGGATTTGGTGGAAACAACTTAAATTATCTCGCAGAGCGGAGGAACGTATGAGCCGACCGATGCCGCCTTTTCTCGATAAAGAAAAGCGTTTTCTCGAAGAAGGCCGCTATGGCGACAATGTGATCGTCACTTCTGTTGATTCCCTTTTGAATTGGGCGCGTTTATCGTCCGTGTGGCCGATGACGTTTGGCCTGGCCTGCTGCGCCATCGAAATGATGGCGGTGGGCGCTTCGAAATACGATCTCGATCGCTTCGGCGCCGGCGTGTTTCGGCCCAGCCCGCGCCAAACGGATCTGATGATCGTTGCCGGCACTGTCACCATCAAAATGGCGGAGCGCGTGAAAGTGTTGTATGAGCAAATGCCCGAACCGAAATACGTGATGTCGATGGGCAGTTGCGCCACCTGCGGCGGGCCTTACTGGAAGCATGGGTATCATGTTTTGAAAGGTGTTGATCGCATCGTGCCCGTCGACGTTTATGTGCCGGGTTGCCCGCCCCGCCCCGAAGCCTTGCTCGATGGTTTGTTGAAGTTGCAGGAGAAGATGCGGCGTGAAAGCATGATTCGACGCAAACTCACGGAGGCGGTAAAATAATGACACCCGAACAGATTGCGCAAAAATTGCAGGAACGCTTCGGCGATCAGATTCTTGCATTCCAGGCCGACGTGGTTGATCCGTTTGTCAAGGTCGCGCCGGAAAACATTCTCGCCGTTTGTAAGTTTTTGCATGAAACCCCGGAGCTTTATTTTGATATGTGCCACGACGTTGCCGGTTATGATCTCGGCGCCGGCAAAGAACTCGGAGTGATATATCATCTTTTTTCATTCCGCCACAAACACTGGTTCACGGTAAAAACCGAAATGCCGCGCGAGGGCGCGCATCTTCCCACCGTATCGTATCTTTGGCGCACCGCGGATTGGCACGAACGCGAAATTTATGATCTCTTTGGCATCACCTTCGACGAGCATCCCGATCCTCGCCGCATTCTTTGTCCGGATGATTGGGAAGGCTCGCCCCTGCGCAAAGATTACGTCGTGCAGGAATATTATCACGGCATCCGCGTGCCGTATGACGAAGACTGGCACAAGTTCGAAACGTTCGGCGTCAACCCGGAGCGCGGCCATTTCGTCTTTGCCTTTGAAAAGCATCTTCCCCCCAACGGCAACGGCGCTTCCGCAGAGAAGAAGGAGTGAGCATGGTTACATATTTTAAAGATGTGTTCAACGGCATTTTCACGGTTTTGATCGGCATGATGGAAACCTGGAAGCATCTGTTTCGGCCGGCAACCACGCTGCAATATCCCCACGTGCGGTTCGAACTGCCGCCCGGCACGCGCATGCAGCTCTTTAATAATGTTGATGATTGCATTGGCTGTTACAAATGCGCGCGCATTTGCCCGGTGGATTGCATCTACATCGACACCGTCAAAGCCAAGCCCACCGAGGATCTCGGCAAAGCCTCTACCGGCAACCCGATTCGCCAGCATGTTGTGCGTTTTGACATTGATATGTTCAAATGCTGTTATTGCGATCTTTGCACCACGGTTTGTCCGACGGAATGCCTTTACATGACGGATAAATACGAAGCCACGGTGTATGAACGCAGCAACGGGATTTTTCATTTCTCGAAATACGAACCGGCATTAGCGGCAAAAATGCTGGCCGAGCAAGCGTTGGAAGAAGCCGCGGCCGCAGCCGCCAAAGCGGCAAAAGCTGCCGCTGCGCCGGCAAAGCCCAAGCCGGAAGCGAAAGAACACGCGCACGCATAAGAATTCATCGGTAAGTTATAAAATGCCTGAGATTTCGAGATTCTATGGTATCGTGATTTTCATGAATTATAATGATTATGAGCCGCCTCATTTTCATGCGAGATATCAAGAGCAAGAAGTGACCATTGAAATTGAAACAGGTATCGTGCAAGGCAAGATGTCAAAACGGGCCTTACGGATGGCAATAGAATGGTTTGAAAAGCCTCAGGATGAGTTGACGCAAAATTGGGAACTGGCAAAAAGGCGCCAACCCTTGCAAAAAATATCGCCTCTGATTTAGAGCTGGAGAGAAAATGTTTTTGCATATTATCGACGTCACATATCTGTCAGGCTATAAGCTGCGATTAGCATTTGATAACGGCTCTGTTAAAGACGTTGACCTGCGGGATGAGCTTTTGGGTGAAGTCTTTGAGCCCTTAAAGAAGATCACTCTATTCAAGAAAGTGACGGTCAATCCCAATACCAAAACTATTGAGTGGCCGAATGGCGCTGATTTTGCGCCGGAATTTCTTTTTGAAATCGGCAAAGAGGTCAACCTCAAATCCAAGCACAAAGCGATACACACCCGAGTTTAAGGTTTCACAGCGCTTGGGCATCTTGAATCATGATATCATCGCTTCATTCATTCAAATCACGGCGCTCCTAATTCAAAAACGCAATTTTGATCATTAAGGAAATTCGACATGTTCGGCACACTCGGCAACATCTTCAAACGGCAGCGCTATTACTTCGAAGACGAAGGCAGCATGGTGGTTGATCTCGATCCGGCGACGGCGGTCGAAAAATATAACTACGAGATGATGGCCAAAGCGCGGGTGAGTAAAGATTTTCCCGGGGATGATATGATCGTCAACATGGGGCCGCAGCATCCCTCGACGCACGGCGTGTTGCGCCTGGAACTGGTGCTGGACGGTGAAATCGTCAAGAAATGCACGCCCCACGTCGGCTATCTGCACCGCAATTTTGAAAAGCATGCCGAGAACGTGGGGTGGAACGAGGTCATCCCCTACACTGATCGCCTCGACTATCTCGCCTCCATGAGCATGAATTGGGGTTATTGCCTCGCGGTGGAAAAATTGCTCGGGATTAAAGAGCTGCCCAAGAAGGTGGAGTATCTTCGCGTGATCTGCGGCGAATTCATGCGCATTGCCAGCCATTTAATGGCAATCGGCACCTTCGGGCTTGACGTCGGCGCCGTTACACCATTTCTCTGGGCTTTTCGCGATCGCGAACGCATTCTCGATTTGTTCGAATGGATTTCCGGCGCGCGCTTGCTGTACAATTACATCTGGATTGGAGGCCTCAGCCGCGATTTGCCCTCGGGCTGGCTGAAGCAGGCCAGCGAGTTTCTCGATGAGTTCGAAGGCAACATGAAAGAGTTCAATCGCCTGCTCTCCGGCAATCACATTTTCATCAAGCGTTCTTCGGATGTCGGCATTTTGCCGCCGGAGGTTGCCATCAACTGCGGCGCCACCGGCCCGGTGTTGCGCGGCAGCGGCATCAAGTGGGATGTGCGCAAAGACGAGCCGTATTCGATTTATCCGCAATTCGAATTCGAGGTGCCGGTCGGCGAGGGACTCTACGGCCCGGTTGGCTCCGTGTTCGATCGTTACTACGTTCGTATCAAAGAGATCGAACAATCCGTCAAGATTTTACGCCAGGCATTAAAAGAATGCCCGGAACAAGGCGATGTGAAAGAAGCGATTCCGCGGCGCCTGCGGCCGCCGGCGGGCACAGAATGCTACGTGCGCAGCGAAGCCCCGCGCGGCGAGATCGGTTTTTATTTGCGCTCCAACGGCAGCGATGTGCCCGATCGTGTGCGTTGCCGCTCCTCGTGCTTTGTGCATGTGAGTTTGCTCGATGAAATCAGCCGCGGCGCCATGGTGGCCGATATGATTTTGATCGTCGGCAGCATTGATATCGTGTTGGGGGAAGTCGATCGTTGATTTGATAAAATCATTTGCTGATATTCGCCCATGGAGGTGATCATCCCAAAGAAAAGTTTCATGCGGTTCTGTGGGAATTCTTCTCTGTGGGCGTTTTTTCTTCCACTCCTCATTACATCACTTTTACATGACCGAGTTTGACAAATTTCTCGGTATGAATCGCCCCATCACGCGGCGCGATTTTTTGCAGGGCATGGCGCTGGGCGTCGCGGGCGCGGCGCTTGCTTGTCAACGTCCCCCGCGCGTGAACGCTGCTGTGCGGCCGGCATTTTATCCTCCGGAAGCTTCCGGCTTGCGCGGCCAGGATATGGCATCCACCCAGCTCGGCCACCTCGTGCGCGATGACGTTTATCTGAATCAAAATGAAAACAGTGTTGATACCGGTGAAGCCTACGATCTTATTGTCATTGGCGCCGGGCTTTCTGGGTTGTCCGCAGTCCATGTTTATCAACAAGCCCAAAAGAATGCGCGTATTCTCCTGCTTGATAATCACGATGATTTTGGCGGCCACGCGCGCCGCAACACGTTTCATTGGAACGATTCCACGTTGATTGCGCCCGGCGGTACGTTCGCGCTCGAAGATGTGGATGTTTCACCGCCTCAAGCTATCGCAATGCTCAA
>SZPB01000084.1 GCA_030263535.1 Cytophagia bacterium CHB2 | reverse complement strand
GACCGAAATCTCACGCAGGGTGCTCAGGATCAGGCTGGTGTTGGGATCCCAAAACTGGGCGTGCGCCAAGCTTGGAATCAAAGGCAAAAGGACTATCACGCAAAGGCGCAAAGGCGCAAAGTTTCCGCAAAGAAAGCCTTTGCTTGTTCTCTGCGACTCCGCATCTCTGCGTGAGCGCTTTTTCGTTGTTGGAGTCTTGCATGTTGTAAAAGATTTGTTTGGCATATGCAATCGAAATTAACAGGGTAAGAGCCTACGCCAGTTTTCAAACCAGTGAAAACTGAAGCCCCGCCGATGCGGGGCGGCACTGGAAAAAAATTTTAGGCAAAACTATTATGGGCAAAACCGTTCAAGCGTTCGTTGCCACCGTATTTTATTCTGACTTTGAGCGCCTTTTATGGCCTACTTCAACAACGTGACTTTGATCGTTTGCGTGGACGAACCGGCTTGCAGGCGGCAGAGATAAACGCCGCTTTGCAGCTTAACGCCGTCCAGTTCTACTCGATGCACGCCGGCATTTTTATCTTCTTCCACCAATGTCATCACCTCGTTGCCCAAAAGATCGAACACTTTCAAGCTCACGTGACCGGCCTCGGGCAGATCGAAACGAAGCGTCGTCCTGGGATTGAACGGGTTCGGATAATTCTGATGAAGTTGATATGCCGTGATCCGCTCTAACTCCGGCGCAGCCGGGCTTCCCGGTGCAGCGGGCTTTTTGAACTCATCATCATAATGCACGTGAATCAGGCTGTAGTAGAAATCTTGCCTCGTTTTCGCAAGGCCCTGCAACGCCGGGCGCAGAGATATGTTCTTGCCCGCCAGCGAAGAAATCTTCCCGGCGAGGCGAAACGCGGCGTTGCCGGATTTGTCGAAAGTCAACGTGTTGCCCAAATTGGCAATCGCCTTCGCGCTGTCACTATTCATTATCTCAAAACTCAAACTCATGGCATTCGTTCCGGCAACGAGCAAATTTTTCGGGTTTTGAGCATACACATTGATCTCTGCAATCAAGCTGTCTTCATCGTTTGTGATGCTGGCGGGTTGCGTTTCCAAATAGTTCCAATATTCTTCCAGTGGCAGAGTCAGCAACGTGTCATCCACCGCAACGAAGCTCAGCGGTTTCGAATTGCCACTTTTGGTGCGAAAATAAACATTGCCGACATCGATAAGGAAAATTGCACCCGTCGTGTCCGCCACAGCCACGCGACGCGAGTAAGCGCCATTACTTTCCATTCCTTTTTGCAGCGTCTCCGTCCCGATCTGAACTTTGTAGGGTGCGCTACTATTGACCACATAGGCAGACTTCCCCGAAGGATGCGTGCTACCGAACGCCGCAGAGAGCGTCGGATATTGGCCACTGGCAAAATTTTGCGAGACAGACCAACTGTTGGTGCTGTAGGTGTAAGTCGCTTTGTAAACCAAGCCGAAGCGGTCCCAATACATGGCAAGATTATTTGAGGCCAAATGCGTGATAACCGGCAATCGATAGCCGTCGTCGACATAACTCTGCACCGCGGACCAACTCCCATCTATCCCGGATTTACGCTGATAAAAGACGCCCTCCAGCCCGGAAACGGGGTCCACGCCCTGCCACGCCACGTGCGCATGACCGTTCGGATTTTCGTATGCTCCGGCCATGACGTGCGAAGCATTGGCGTAGCTCGTGATGCTGCCCGGCGGCGTTTCTGAGATGGCCCAGGAAGTGGAGTAGGTCGCCAGTCGGATCAAGCTGCCGTCGTCGTAAGCAAGATATGCGCCTTGATAAGCGCGGTCGAAAAACAAACCCGCGGAGAGGCTGGGATTCTTCGTGGTGGAAGAAGTGTTGGGCACCGAGGCTTCGGTTGCCCAGGTTGCGCCGTCATTATCCGAGGTGCGAAACCGCAACGCGCTCGCGCCTTTCCACACGGCAAGCGTTCTGATTTTGTAAGCTCCACCAACGTAAACTTCTTTTAACGTGATGACGGGCAGAGGATTGTTGCCCGTGGTCAAGCTCGCGCTGCCGAGCGTTTGGCGGCCGGCCCAACTGCTGCCAGTGTAACGCCGCACATAAATCGTGTAGGTGTTCGTGCTCGTGGTGCGCTGCCAAATGACGTAGATTTTATTTTGATACGCAGCGATTGAAGGATATTTGTTGTTGCCGTCGCTTGAGCTGAGTAAAATCTCGTTGCTCCAGGTGGTGCCGTTGTCGGTGGAAAAAGTATAGTAAATTTCGCCCACGTCTTCATAGACGAGATGAAACTTGGCAGGCGCGTAGCTTGTATAAGCCAGTTTCCGCTGATTGTTGGATGCTGATGCAAGGGCGGAATTTGAGCGCAAATGCGCTTGCGTAGTAAGCTGGTCGCTTGCTGGTGATAAATCTGAATTACTTTGTGAGTTTTGTGCTCGTGCTTCGATCGTATGAAGACCATCTCCCCAGTATGGAGAGGTTGCTGCGAGGGCAAAAAAGTCGTAATTCTCGGTCCCTGAAGCATTTTGCCAAATTCCTCCGTCTACTCGATATTGAACGCTTGTGAGGGGGTTTACAGAAATATCATTGCCAGCGCCCAATGGATTCAAGTTATTTAAAGGCACTTCTGCAGCAGTGCCAGAATAGTAATAAGGCATTTTACTATAAGTGGGATCAGGAGAAAAAGTATTTAAAAAAGTATTGGGGTGAGTATCAACGATATCAAAGATATTATCGCCGTCAGAATCACGCCACCCAACCGTTTCTCTGGAATATGAACAAACCGATCCACTTGCATAGGGAGTAATTTGACCTCTCATGATACAGGCAAGCCCTAAGTCTGGACAGCCACCCACGAGACTATTGCGATTTTGAACATTCAAATAGCCGCTATAGGCATTACAATCATCCCCGCTAGGTGCATATTCATCCCTTGCATAAAATATATGCCCAAATTCATGTGCCGTAACGGCATCCATGTTGGCAATTCCATAGCCGTCATTATCATAGGTCATAACGAAATGTGGGCCCCCGAGTGAAAACGCATAAGCAAAATAACCATTCGGGAACATGTTATCAGAATCATTTAGATCATCAACGACAAATACTAGAACCCCCCAATTTGTATTATCACTATCAATTTTGTCATTAACATAACCGTATACGGCGTCATCATAATATCCAGTATGAGTATACCCGAAATTTTCCATGATTTCAGTGATCCAAAGCTCCTCATCAAAAGATGTCATTGTGATAGGTTCATAGCTTGTCTGTGCTCGAGAATCCGTCCGACCGTAGATGAAATGATACGTGAATGACAAATTGGCTCGTGTGTCTCGATTGTACCACCAGTTCATGGCAGCCTGAATCTCACTGACAACGTTCGTCTCGCGGGTAGCACTCCAATTTTCCCCGTTGCCGGTGCTTTCGACCAATATCACATTGATTGAGATGCTGCCGTATAGAAATTCACTATTATCATAAAACCCCGCGCCTTGAGGTTTATCCAACTTTGATTGCAATCTATTAGTACGTTTGCTGGAAACTTCTAATATACAATTCGCTACAGGTTGAGGTGACGTAGTAGGCTCAACTTCCAATCCATTGGCGCGAGCCATATTCATAAAATTGTTATTCCAGGCGAATGCAGCATTTATTACATCATTTCCATAAGTGTTCAATGTAGAAGAATCAATCACATCTCTGAAGATTCGCAATTCACTTTGGCTGTTTAATTCGACGTCCATCGTTGATTCGAGATAACCGATAAGGACATGGGGTGGATAAATATGAACAATGTGTCCTCCCCATTTCTCAATCTTTTGAATGACGTATTCTAAAGTATCTGAATGAGAAGATGATAATAAAATGAACACCTGCTGATTATCTTTAGACATCTGTGCGGCAGAAGGAGTTATGCAGCAAAAAATTATTGCGGCCAAATAAAGACAGAAAACCCTTTTCATCGCATCCTCCTTGAATTAAATACCAAAGATTGGAATTGATATTATTTTATGGAGCTTTCCTTACGATCTTATTCCTAGGGGCAAAACCCCAATTTTTTACGACAACTCGATCAACGTATTTTACCAATGCGCTGTCCGAGATGAAAGCGCCACCGTCAAATCTACTGAATCTCACCCACCGTATATTTTCAAAGGTCTCTTGAAAAGTTTCGCTGGGATTTAACAGAATTTCCGATGTTTGTGGGGAATAGGAAATTCCGATACGGCCAGAAGTTTTGTCGAACTCATTAATGATCATGGAACCATCCAAAGCCACGATAGGGTGTAAGTAATAAACAGGGGTCAGAAGAATTGATCCCCCACCACAACCGGCGTAAGGCGGCAAATAAAAGTGTTTATCGCCAAAAACAAGCTCGAGATCCTTATTCACCGGCATTTCCGGGCCAAGGCTATATTCAAGCACCTTTTCTTCGGGGTAAAAATCGTAAAACAGTGATGGTTCAAAGCATGATGGTCTGACCCTGGTTGAATCGCCGGCAAGAACCACGGCGTCGGTTATGATAACTCTCTCAACGAAAATATAATTACCTGTAATTTCATCTGATTGCATGGGGCAGTTTCGCTCACATGAGCAAAAAGAAATGGCCAGCCCAAGAAAAGTAAAAACACTGACGGACCTTGTTATTTGTTTCATTTGGATACCTTGAGCTAAGAGCCTACTCTCTTGAGCAAACGACGAAGGCTCATATTTTCCCAGTATAATAGCAATTGTCCGATTACTCAGCTATCGAATCGATCACTCTTTCACAACAAATACGGTGACAACTCAACGTCCTTCTCGTACGCAATCTCCTTGATCGCTTTGATGAGATTGCCCTCGTGCTTTTTCAGCTTCCCCTCCAATAAATTGTTTTCCTGCCGGTCGGTGGTGAACAAGTAATGATCGTACGTGCTCATGTCCGCGCGCAACACGGTCACGCGGCCGTCGCGATCCAGCAAAAACTCGCCGCGCTGCAGGCTGGAGATCAACGCCAGCTCGCGCTCGCCGTAGCCAAAGGCGCGGCCGAGCGTTTCCATCTGTTTCGGTTTGTGCGCCAGAATGAAATGATTCAGCGCATTGTCCTTGATGGGCGCGGAAAAGCTCACGGAATCAATATCCTCAATCGACTGCGAGATCGCGAAAATGCCGGCGCCCATTTTGCGCGCGGTGCGGAACAATTCCACCACCAGATGGCCGATGGTCGAGTTGTCATCCAAAACCTTCCACAGCTCGTCCGCGAAAATGACTTTGTTGTGCGCCAGGTTGCGCTCCATCAAATCCCACAGCAGGCCGGTGATGATGATGGCGATGATGCCCTGCAAATCCGGATGGGTTTCGAGTCCCTTCAAATCGAAGCAGACTAAATCTTCACGGATGTCGATCATGTCATCGGCGCATAGAAAACGGCTGTACTCGCCGTGGGTATAAATATACATCTTGCGGCTGAGCAGCCTGACGTCGACGTAGCCATCCGGGTCCACCTGCTGGCTGAAGAAGTCGACGAAGGTTTTGAGATTGCGACTGCCGTTGAATTCCGTGAGATACTTTTCGATCGCCTTGCTGATGAAGGCCTGCTCGACTTTCGAGATCGAGGTTTGATCGCGCTCCAAAATCAGTTTCTCGATGAACGCGCGCAGGAAAAGCTGCTTTTTGGTGTCGACCACGCCCTGGGATTTCACCAGCGCAAAGGGATTCAGCGGAATGGGATGATCGACGTTGAGCTCGACGTAGCGGCCGTTGAGCAGCTTGATCATCTTTTTGTAGCTGCCACCCATGTCGCCCACGCCGCCGACGTCCAGCCCAAAAACTTTCACGCCCTGCTCGAGCAATTGCAGCAGCAGCGCCTGCATCAAATAACTCTTGCCGGTGCCGGTCGGGCCCACGATGATGCTGTTCCACGAATTCAAATTCTGGTCGAAATAATCGAACAGCAGCGGCTCGTTGTTGCGGTTCTTCATCAAAACGCCGCGATGATAGCCGCGATTGAAATTCGTCAGGTTGATGAACTGGGCCGCGTTCGCGGTTTTCACCACCAGGCGATGATAATTCTCGGCGCCGTTGCCGGGCAGGCAACTGATGAAAATCGGTAGCACGTCGATGGTTTCGAGCACGGCCTGGGCCTTGTCCACCGCCCCGAACGCGAGCTGGGCCTGATTGATCTTATGATTCAAGCGCTCGAGATCAGCGTCATACACCAGCACGTTCAGGCTGATGGTCGCCAGGCGCTTGTGCTGCGTGTAAATCTCGTCCATGAGCTCGTTGAGCTCGCGGAACTTGACCTCGCTTTTGCGGCCTTCGCGTTGGCGCGAAAAGTTCATGATGAAGCGCGAGAAATTGAGCTGGCGACTCAGCCGCGCCGTCTCCTTTTCCATGTCGAGATTCTGCGTCGTAAACACCACGCGATGCGGAAACGCGAGATTGTGCAGCAGCGGAAACAGATAGGGCAGCGGAATGCCGTTGAACGTGATGTGATCGCGCGTAACTTCCGGCAGCAAGCTCAGCGAGAGACACGCGACGTATTGATTGCCGATGCGGAGATAGCCTTTGTCAACCTGGCAATCGTTGGCAATCAATTCGTTGTTGGTGGCTTTGCCGCGCAGGCTGCCGGTGAATTCGTTGGCGGAAATGTTGATGGCGCGATGTAGCACGGTGGCCAGATCGTTGTTGCGCAAACGCCGCAGCTTGATGCCCGTGCCCTCGAGCGCGGCCTGAATGGTTTTCAGCGCGTTGGTCTTTTCCAGCACCAGGCGCTCGTGTTCCGCGCGCAGCCGGGTTTTGATGCTCGCGCTCGAGGCGAAAATATTGTAGGGCGTGCGCAGGTTTTTGCCCGCCTCGAAATCGACGAACACGTACATCTTGCACATCAAGTATTTGAAATAGCCGTAATACTTGTGGCGTTGCTGCTTGAAGAAATCGAGCGTGGGATCCTCGGTGTAGACGAAATCCGCTTGATAGGGGAAATAGTCAAAGAACGAGGAGAATTGCAGATTAACTTCTTCGTCGATCGCATTCAACACGTTTTCAAGATTGGCGCAAAGCCTGGCGTAGGCATCCGCGGACAGGCTCATGTTGTCGAGCGCCAGCAATTCGAAGCCCGCCACGAGGTTGCCGTTTTTCTTGACGATGAAATCGTCCAGCACCTCGAGGTAGGGCAGGTATTGCGCCAGCGCCGGCCGGTTTTGATAAGCCTGCCGCTCTGTGAGTTTGGTTGCTGCCATTCAGTTTAGTTCATGATTCTTAGATGACGCCTCCTCAGTGTGTCATTCCGCAGGAATTATTGATGAGCAGATTTGTAGTCCTCGCCCCTTGTGGGCGATTGTCTAAACCGGAAACTTTGCGGTTGTAACAGTGCCCCACAAGGGGGCAGGACTACGTTCCTGAAGATTCTTTCAGAATGACAATTACACGAGAGGCTGTGAAGTCAAGTCTGTCGAGCCTTGCCTCAGGCTGAGTTTGGCCGTTGGCTGAGCCTGTCGAAGCCATCGGGGCTGCCTTCGACGGCTCGCCTGAGCTCGCCGAAGTCAAGCTCAGGCAGCGTTTACTTGTTTTTCCTGCTCGGTTTTTTTCCGCAGATAGTCATGTTCATCCAGCTTGAAGCCGGAAAGCTGCTTGGGCCAGATGAAATGAAAGCTGAGGAACGACACCAGCCCGTGATCGAATCCCGACAGCCGGTTGCTGAAACGCAGCAGGGCGTAGACGAAAATATCGATCACGAAGGCAAACAGCAGGTTGATGTCCATCAGCGTGAAAAACGGCGCAAGCACGATGGGCACGGCCAGCAGGATGATGGCCTCGATCGGGCTGACGCCCGCGAGCTGGCTGTGCGCCTGGATTTCACGATAGCATTTTTCGGTCATGGGCAAAGCGCGTGTTTCGTCAATTCAGTGCAAGCGAAATTCGCCGCAGCATGAGGCGAAGACAATTTCAAACCCCGACAGGGGTGGAATGTTTATAGAAATGATCGATGAATTTTGTCGGAACCCTGAAAGGGTGGCATGTTGCCTCGTTGTGCAAACATGTCACCCCTGACGGGGTTTCGGCCTGGGAATTGATCTGAATCTATAATCATTTCACGCCTTCGGCGTTGTACGGCTTGAGGTTGTCGGGATCGCTGATTTAAAACGACACGTTCGCGCCGGGCACGAACGACACCAGCGCGGAGACGATGGCTTTGGAGCCGAACACCACGATGGCTGCCAGGGCCACGCCGATGAGTTGTTTTTTGGCTTTCTCATGCCGGCCGCCGTCCGCGCTGGCCATGTTGAGGCCGGCGATGATCAACGCGATGACCATAACCGGCGAGGCCAGGATCAACAGCGCATTGGTCAGTTGATTGAGGGCTTGAATGATGGTTTGCATGGTTTCCTCCTTGAATTTTGCCGAAGTGGTTTTGAAGAGTTGATACTATCTGAACACCAATATTTTCCGTTGTTGCATCAATCGTTGGCTCGAGCCAGCCGGCGTAATCTCCATCCGGCAGAAATAAATGCCAGCGGTGACCGGCTGTTGATTGTGATCCCGGCCGTTCCAGCTTGCTTCAAAAGCGCCTGCCGGTTTTGTTTCTGCAACGAGCACGGCTACCGCGCGGCCCAACACGTCATAAACCGCGATGCTCACGTGAGCGGGACGCGACAATGTGTAGGTTAATGTCGTTGCTTGGCCGCTGGCTCCTTCTACGCGAAAGGGATTGGGATAATTTTGCCGCAAGTTGAATTCCAATGGCAAACTCTCTTGCTGTTCTTCGACACCCACCAGTTGTCCGGTGACCTGCTGCCAGGTTTGGCCGCCGTCGGCGGTTTTTAAGATTACTCCATGCTCACCGACTGCCCACCCATTGTGAGTGTCAATGAAATCAATACTCCACAAAACACTATTTGAAATGCTGATTTGACGATTCCACGTAACACCGCCATCAGTAGTCGCTATAATCCCGCCACTCCCGCTACACCAGCCCTGTTGTTCACTTGAAAAGAAAACCGCCAGTGTGATTATTTGATCAGGTGTTGTAGCTCGACCAATCCAATTCTCGCCACCATCATTTGTATAGGATAGGCTGGTTGAAGTGTGTGACGCCCATCCAGTAATTGCATTGATAAAAAAAACCGAAAATAAGTTGCTATTCCCCGTAAACTTTGTTTCCCATACATTCCCTCCGTTTATGGTTTTTAAAATTGTGGATGACCGGCCAACCGCCCAGCCGGTGTCAGCATCGAAAAAGCAAATATCTAAAAGTCCATTAGCCGTCCCGGAATTTTGAATCTGCCATGACTCCCCGCCACTTATTGTTTTCGCAATAAAACCATTTGCGCCGGCAGCCCAGCCAATTTGTAAATCAACAAAATATACCGCATGTAGCTCAGGTGCATTGAGCGTTTGTCTTAGCCACTTCTTACCGCCGTTGGTGGTTTTGAATACGACTCCGTCTTCTCCCACAAGCCATCCGTTGTTTTCATCAACAAAATGAACGCTCAGAAAAGCCTTTGCCGAATTTATTTGTTGTGCCCAGTTGTTTCCACCATCTGTCGTGCGCAACAACGTTCCGTTACCGCCAACAACGATGACTGTGGAAGTATCTAGTACAGCAACATCGTACAGACCACTATTTGTCGGTTGTGCTACGATTACATGCACTAGAACTGTCGGCAAGAGGCAGAATGTTACCTTAAAAGTTAGTGCCTTCATAATTGAACCTCCTGTGTGAAAAATCTCCTGAATAAGCTACTGTTGCGGCAAATTACGGGTGCCGATCCAAATCCCGTTGCCCGTTGTTATCAAAAGAAGTTTGTTGTGTGTCGCTGCTCCAGCAGGCACAAATGCCATGGAAACGCCGTTGGCAAATTTGAGCTTGTTGGCCTCTATTTGCGGTTGGGTTTGTTTGGCCCATGTCGCGCCGCCATCCGTGCTTTTGTACAATCCCATCAGCTTGTAATTGTCAACACCCTTGAGGCCGTGCCGATAAGTAACCGCCCAAAAGTCATTGCCCGGGTCTTCCGGGTCTTCGACGATGCCGCCAATGCTGATTAGTGAATCAGCCTGGCCGGTTGGCCCGCCAATCACCCAGTCCCATTCGCCCGGTGGATCACTCTTGCGCCAGCGTATCAAACCGCCGTAATAACCCAAAGAAAAATCGGATCCCATACTGACGCCGGCAAAGACATAATCTTCTGTGACGAGCAGAGAATGAACCTCGGCAGTCACATTCTCATAATCCGTGCTGATTTGAGCGGTTTTATTGAAGCGAGAATCGATCGCTTCAATTACGGTATCCACCGCAACGGTGTCGGCAGAGACACGGTCGAGGATGATTTTGAACACCCCGCCTGCGGGCCAATTACGGGCGGCATAAAGCGTATCATTGCCGCCGGGGTCGAACATCAGGCGCGAAAAATTGTACACGCTGATTTTGCGGTCGGCGTTGGTGATGTTTTCTTCATCTATGACATCACTCAAGTCCAATTCTACAAAACTTTCGCTGGAATCCCCTGTGACTGTTCCCCAGAAGATGCCTTCACCCCGGACCGCACAATAAACCCGCTCGGAATCTGAATTTGCGCCAACTTTGTCGAATACAAAAGCGGGGATTGCACCACTGGGCAGATCACGATAATTTGTGCCTATTGCAATATTTCTGCCTCCACCGATTATCTCCCAATCATTTTCGTCGCCCTTGCCGCCATCCCATTTTGCCTTCAATAATTCACCAAAGCGTTCATTTACATTCGGGTTTCTCTTCACTGCTGCCGAGGCGATAACCATTAACGTATCAGCAAACTTGCGCACAGCGACGTGGTGAACTGTTTGGGTACTGTTGCCTGCGCCATAATCGGCCGTCCATAAAGAATCATCTCGTAATCTTCGTTGCGACCAGGTTTGGCCGCCGTTCATGCTGCGCAACAAGCCGTTATCCGTTGTGCCTACAAAAACGATATTGGAATTGTCCGGGTCAAAAGCGAACAAGCCAATACTGAATACTTCATCCATTCCAATGGTCTGGTAAGTGCTGTCGCCGTCGGCGTCCAGGCCTTTACTCTTGGTGAAAATCTGCGCGTATTCGCGGGTATCGTCCGGCTCGCTTTCCGCCAGCGCTTTGATCGGGCCATAGCCCCATGCGCCGTAAACGTCGCCGTTATCAGCCACGGTGAAACTGCCGAAACGCAGGTCAACGTCACTCTCCCGATAGCCGTTGTGCACGTTGGAGTTTTTGTCGGCAATTTGAACCACCGAGCCATCGACGCTTACTCCCAGCCACGACATGTTTTTGCGCGAGACAAAGATTTCGTAATCGTCCATGGTGCTGCCGGGTTTTGCGCTGATATTCTCCAACCGGTTCAAATCCGAAGAAGTTTTCGTCCACGTTGTGCTGCGCAAAACATCGATGTTGCGATACAGACCGCCAGGATGAGAACCGCTGCCAGCCGGGTCATAGCGCGTCACGAAAGCGACAACGGAATCACTGGCAGTAGTCTCAGGCAGCAGAACCAGGCTGCGTAAACTATCCAAGCTTGCGCTGACCTTCGTGAACGTTACGCCCTCAGGAGTTGCCGCCTCGAACATATTCTTGCTGAGATAAATGCCGCGATTCGTGGTGACAAAGGTATACGTCGTGTCATTGTATTCGTAGAAATCGAGATCATAAACAATCTCTTTGCTCGAAGTTGCATTGTCTATCGGCACCAGCTCGAAGCTGTTCGGCTCAACAGAAGTATTGGTGGAGCGCAGCACCGCACTCATGCCGAAACGCCGATCACGCACGTCACCGATGCCGGCAAGAATCTCCAAGCCCGTCGCGTCATAGGGGTTTTCACGAATCACGCCAATCCACGGATAAAGGCCATCTTCATCAGCAATGCTATCCGGCGATGCCGGCATGACGGCGCCCTTCCACGTAGCGTTGCTGTTTCGCCACAAATAAATGCCTTCAACTGTTCCGGCGATAATTCGGCGCGTGCCGGTCGGGCGAAAAGCGAGGCTTGTGGCGTATCGCGCCAACGTGTTCTTTTCCAAGGAGGCTTCATAAAACGACATTTCCCAGCTTACGCCCTTGTCAAACGAACGATAAACGCCGGATACGTCTGTGGCAAGATAGAGCACGGGATTGCCGTCTTGAGCGTAATTGTCGAACGGATCAAGCCGAATTTCCATGCAAAAACCGCCGCCGCCAATGGAGGAATTTTGCCATTGAAATTGGTCAATAGGAGGAACGTATTGCTGTGCAAAACCCATGGCAACAAAGAAAAGATTTGACCAACCGAACGACTGTTTGCTTAAAAACTTTTTCATAATCCCTCCATTTTTTGTCAAGTACTCCACGGGCTAGAGTGTTTGCTCGTAAGACTTCTCAAATCACCCGCTTTTGAGCTGAAGTCAAAACAAAAAGACCTTACTTCTATATCTTTAAGACGTTGTGACCAATTTTTCACTCTTCCTTCCCTCAAAACTCAGCGGTTTTTCAAATTTGAAATAGCCCGTCTTCAAAATTGCAAGAACGCGCGGCTGGCGGATGAAGGCCAGGCAGCGCCCAACTTCAAGATGTTTGAGCAAATCTTCGGTGATGGCTATGTTGCTTCTGCTTGCTGCGGGTGGTTCTTTGCTGAGGCCGGGCCTGTGTTTTCCCTTTGCGGCGGGCGCAGGCGCGGGTTCTGCCTCAGCTTTGCTGCTGCTTTGTCCGATGCGCTGCATAACGGTGCGAATGCTCTCCACGCTGCCGAGATGAAAGCAAAACGTCGCGTTGGTGTGATCTGCCAATTCTTCCACAAAAGAGGTATGCAAATGCAATGCTGGATTGGTTAGCTCGGCAAACGATTGATTGGTGTAACATACGCTCACCTGCGCGTTGCGGCACACGCGCAGCAGCTCGATAAAACCGGGATTGACGAAATGCGCCAGCTCGTCGATGATCAGCAAGCCCTCGTTGCCCGAGCCGGCCTCAGACATGGGATTGAGCGTG
Organism: Cytophagia bacterium CHB2; assembly: GCA_030263535.1. Taxonomy (NCBI): domain Bacteria; kingdom Pseudomonadati; phylum Bacteroidota; class Cytophagia; species Cytophagia bacterium CHB2. The sequence goes on along the minus strand of SZPB01000084.1, from coordinate 7,069 downwards.
ACGCGCGCGAAACTGGTAGCCATATCTTGCAAAATCAGTTGGCCGAGAAAGTGCATGGCCGGCGAGCCGCTGTGCATTGGCAGTGTGAAATAACAATCCTTGCGGCGCAGATAAATATCGGCAACGTCGATCTCCGGCTCGTCGGTATCCAACAGCCAGGCATAATCTGACTGGCAAACCTCACGCAGCGCCGTGGCGAGAAACTCGGTCTCGGTTTGAAAGCGCGCGTAATTTTCCATCACCTCGAACAGGCCTTCGTAAGCCGCGCGATTGCGCAGCTTGCGCAGTTCGTTGTGCAAATGCGTCTTTGAGGTGAAATATTGATAAATCTCTTCAAGACTGATGAAGCGCCCGGTTTCTTTGATGGCGCGAATGATCAAATCGAGATAAAACGAGGTACGCTCTTTTGCGCCGGAGGCAGCCTCGGCCCAGTTCAAGCTTGCAATAATTTTCTGACGAATCTCGCCGGGATTGCCGCGCAGCACGGGGTTGTAAGTCGCGGAACGATCAGGATCGCCGGGATTGAAATAAAACACCTCGTGTCCCTGGGCCAGCGAAGTGGCAATGGTGTAAAACCGGTCGAGATTGCGGCGCGAGCCTTTGCCGTCGATCACGAACGTGGCGACATTGCGCCGCACTTCTTGAAACCAAATCGGCTGAATGATGTTTTCGGTTTTGCCGCTGCCCGCCGCACCGATGATTTGCGCGTGGCCTTTGAGCCATTGGCGTTTGACAAAGAACGGCGCGTTGTTGCGGTTCATGTCGATGCCGATGAAAATCTCGTCGGGTTTGGCCTTTTCCGCGAAGCGCACGATGTCAACATCGCGCACGGCCTCGTTGCGCAGCGTGACCGCCTTACCCAGCGAGCGCGAGGTGGTGAAAATGCGCAACACGAGATTGAACGCGAACAAAACCGGCAGAAAACAAAAGTACAGCGCGAGCGCGAGATGCCATAAATCGACGGGCCTGCCCTGGATGAACGTCAAGGTAACATTGAGCGGCCAGATCAGCGTTTGCGCGAGGCGAATGGCGTCGTTGAATATCGCCAGAAAATAAACGTGGCCTTTGGACAGGAATGCCAAAATCGAGGGAAACAGTTGGCTCACCTGCCAAAATTTCCAACCGAGATAGGCGAGCACGAGCGCGCCGGCGCCGATAATGGCGAGACGAACGTTTCTTCTCTTGCGGGCATCGAGTCCGATGCGATAGCGTTTGAAAATCAGCGGCTGAATGAAATATTCGAACAGCTTTTCCGCCAGATACCACGGCAAGAGGAAGGGGAGAGCCAGCAGGCTCAAGAGAAATTCGCCGAATCGCTTCACAAAAGATCCTTATGTTCAGCCAACCAGTGCCCGGAAAGGAGGCTACTAACTCGCGAATGTGAAAAAAAGTTGCATGGCTTCATGACTTCCTCCTGAAGAAAATGAATCAAGCCGTCGGCGAAACAGTACGGCGCTGGACATGGAAAATGCGACGCAAAACAAATCTAAATGAAGCTGAGACAGCGGCAACCTCTGGGACGAATTCCGGTTTCGTTTGTACATCGACGTTACGGAGAATCTACCTCACTGGGCAGACCAATGGGAGAAGCATTCTCCTTGAGGAGAACGATGCAGTGAATTAGGTAGGAGAATTGGGAGTCTCCTAAGCTCTTTCGCGCAGAGCTACCCGGGTTTTGATGGAGACTACCCCAAAGAGTGCCGCGAATATACAACTGTCACATAAGATTGTCAATTGAAATTTAGGAAAATTTTTGGGTTGAGGAGTATGCAAGTGGTTATTTTTTTATGAGTGCATGGCGCGGATTTACGATATTGAAAGTTGCGCGAGTTTATTACGCTATTGTTCAAATGCGTTGGTTTTTGCCAGGCATTTTTCAATTGTGTCCGTTTAAAAACATTGTATTTTAGGCTGTGTTCCTGCAACGGCTTGGCCGCTGCCTTTGCAGCTTACAGCGTTTTTCATTTGGATGAACAGAGTTTGTAGTCCCCGCCCCTTGTGGGCGGCTGTTGAAGCCATGAAATTCGCGGTTGCGACAATGCCCCACAAGGGGGCAGGGCTACGAATCCTGTACACGCATTTAAAAAACGCTGTAGGTTTTCTCACGACCTCAAATCTCAATGAACCTCTGCGAAACCGAGGTTGTAGTATTTTCGGATGGATACAGATTATTGATCAATCAAATAAACAGAAGTGAATCTCAGGGAAGGCAGGTAGGCGCGATGAAAACAAAATTTTTGACCTGGGCCGGCATTATCGCATTGGTGATTTTTGCAGCATTGTATGGCATTGAATTGTTCGGTCACGCTGGGCGCCCGGCAACCGTGGCATGGGTGCAAGAGCATTTCGGCCGAGGCGGTTTGATCGGGTTGAATCTGGTCGTGATGATTGCATTTCTGGCGCTGCTGCCGTATCGCCGTTCGACCAAGGGAACGTGGAAATCGCAGGGCGCCTTCATTGCATTCGTGCTGGCATTGGTCACGGAGATGTTCGGCTGGCCGTTGCTCATCTTTTTGCTGTCGCCGCTGTTTGAAGTGCCTTCATTGCGCGAGTGGGCGCATCAGCACCTTGGGCATGCCGGGCCGTTTCTCGGCACGTTGCTGTCGTTCCTGGGACTCACATTGATTGCCTGGGGTTGGATACAAATTCACCAAGCCAAAGAGTTGGTGACGCACGGCATCTACCGTTTTATCCGCCATCCGCAATACACCGGCATGTTTCTTTTCACGCTGGGCTGGCTGCTGCACTGGCCGACCGTGACGATGCTGGTGTTGTGGCCGGTGTTGATGGCGGCTTATGTGTGGCTGGCGTTGCGCGAAGAGCGCGAAGTCGCCGCGGAATTCGGGGAAGCTTATGCGCAATATGCCGCCAAAACGCCGCGTTTCTTTCCCAGATTGTGGCCGGCCTAGTCTCCGCATAATTGGGGGACTGGATTGTTGGAGTTACAATGCTACATGCTTAACCCCAAATCCTGTTTATATTCCGTTTGCTTACCTGAAGCAATGCTAGTATATTTGCCCCGATCAAAATGAATGTTTGATTCTCTTCAACTTTTTCAGGCAGGACAGGAATGTCGATCCGTAGAGCTATTCTTTTGGGAGGGCTATTTTCTCATGCGCTTTTTGCTCAACCAGCGCTGCCGCAACCGACGATTGCGGTTCGCCTGTTTGAGATTTTGCATCCGCAAGCTCTTGAATTGAAACTCGCAGAACCAGCGTTCAGGAATTTCCTGGCAAACGGCCTGCGGTCGAACAACGCGGATATTGCGCCTGCGAGGCTGCATGGCGGCGCAGGTGCGGCAGAGCCGGCGGCTGTTTCGTTTGGCGAGGCGCTGCCCGTGTTCGTTGTGCGAGACGCGCAGGGAACCGCGCGGCACACAACGAAGCCCATTCGCGTTGTGCGGCAGGGAGGCCGCGTGCAAGTTCTAAACGATGATTTTGACCCTGCGCCAGCGTTGGCTGATACCATCACCGTCGCAACGACTTCAGGGCAAATACTCGCTGCGGTGAAATATCGCAATGGTAAAGCAAGGTTCGCCGCGCGGCCGTATGCTGGCGCTTTTAAGATTTATGTTTCGGGAAATGAGCTGTGCATCGTCAACTTGCTGGCGGAAGAGGATTATCTTGCCGGCGTGTTAGCGGCGGAGTTGCGGCAAGCGCCGTTTGCCGCATTGCAAGCGCAGGCTGTGGCGGCGCGCACTTACCTTCTCAAGAATTGGCGGCGCCATCAGCAAAAGGGTTATCAAGCCTGCGATCTGACGCATTGCCAGCGTTATGCCGGCAGCGCCGGCGTCGATTCGACGATTCAACATGCGATTGCGAGCACCGCCGGCGAAATTCTCACCTATAAAAACCTGCCGATTGAAATTTTCTACAGCTCGACGTGCGGCGGACGCACGGCCAATGATCTCGACGTGTGGTCGAGCGAGTTTGATCATCCTTACTTAATCAGCGTTTCCGATTCCTCGCGGCGCATGAGTTACTGCGCAAAATCGCCGCATTTTCGTTGGCAATTGCGCATGAAAGCCGACAGCCTGCTGCAACTGTGGCAACAGGAACTGGGCGAGCCGATCGTGGCTCTCGGCGTTAGCAAACGCAACTCGGATGGCCGTGTGCGCGAGCTGGCGTTGATGGGGCAATCGCTTCATCTCGTCAGCGGTGAAAAATTTCGCGCCGTGGTTTGCCGGGTTTTGGGTTGGAATTCGGTGAAGAGCACGGCGTTTGATCTGCAACTTGAAAACAACACATATGTTTTTATTGGAAAAGGATTGGGCCATGGCGTCGGCATGTGCCAGTTCGGCGCCATGGGCATGGCGCGCGCCGGGCATTCCTATCAGAAAATATTGAAGCACTATTTTCCCAAGACAATGCTGCAAAAGTATGAACATAATCTCAGCAGCAATGATTGAGTTGGCTTCGACAAGGCTCGTTGGCTTCGACAGGCTCAGCCAACGGGAAACCGCTGCCTGAGCTTGCCGCAGGCAGCTTTTTGCAGGCAGGGAAGTTGGCTTCGACAGGCTCAGCCAACGGTGAAAGCTCAGCCAACGGGAAACCGCTGCCTGAGCTTGCCGAAGGCAGCTTTTTGCAGGCAGGGAAGTTGGCTTCGACAGGCTCAGCCAACGGTGAAAGCTCAGCCAACGAGTAGCCGGTGCCTGAGCTTGCCGAAGGCAGCTTTTTGCAGGCAGGGAAGTTGGCTTCGACAGGCTCTGCCAACGGTGAAACCTCAGCCAACGAGAAACCGCTGCCTGAGCTTGTCGAAGGCAGCTTGTTCGCAGGCAGAGAGGTTGGCTTCGACAAGGCTCGTTGGCTTCGACAGGCTCAGCCAACGAGAAACCGCTGCCTGAGCTTGTCGAAGGCAGCTTGTCGAAGGCAGAGAGGTTGGCTTCGACAAGGCTCGTTGGCTTCGACAGGCTCAGCCAACGAGAAACCGCTGCCTGAGCTTGTCGAAGGCAGCAACCAAACGTACACAAAGGCTTTTTATGAAAAAACAACATTACTACTTGCTTGCGGCAGGCTTGTTCGTCGTCGCTATTGCTGCCGGTGTTTTTTTCTGGAAGAAGCGGCAAGCGGGCGGTGAAAAAGCCGAAACACCGGTGGTGCAGGAAGTGATGGCGCCGCAAATCGTCTTGCGTGAGTTGCAGAAACCCAAAGCCGACGAAGAAAAATTTTTTGAAGCCGTGCGCCGGCAAGCCGGCACGACGTATGATTCTCTCTCCAGCGATCAAAAACTTGCCTCTCTGCTAAAACTTGCCGATGACGAAGAAACCACAAACCGCCTGCTGGCCACGCGCATGCTCGGCGATTTTGAAACGGCGCAGGCGAGTCGCGAGCAAAAACTCGTGGCGAAACTCAAAGATGAAAGCTCGTGGGATGTGGAAGAAGCGGTTTTGGCGTTGATGAAATTGCGCACCCCGGCCGCCGTTGGGCCATTGCGCGAATTGCATTCCAGCTTGCAAACACAGAAGCGCGCCGAGTATATTCCTTTTCGCGATACGGCGTATCTGACGGCGCACGGCCGCGTGGTTTCGGCAAATGCGGGCACGGAGTTCAACCTGCAAGTTACGCCTTATCCGAAATCGGCCCAGGCGCCGCCGGGCAATTTGAACGAGCGTGAAAAGTTGGCGTTGTTTGTCCCGGCAGAATTCGAGATATGTCTGTTCGCGCCGAATTTCAAAACACATTGGGAGAAGCTGCAAAACTCCACGTTTGTCAAACAGCTTGTCACGCTGCAAGCCTGGCAGGATTTCAAAGCCGCAGAGCCGTATCAGCAAGTCTTTGCCTTGTGGGAACAACTCGACAAGCAACTCGGTTTGCTGGGCGGCAATTTTAATTACTTTATCGATCCGCTCGGTGACGAGGTTTGCGTGGCCTCGTATCGCGCGGAAAAGGAAGCTCGTTTGCTGTTGGTCACACCGGCGAATCTCAAAGCCAAAGCCGTGACCAATGTGCTGGCCGCATTGGGTAAATTTGAAAGCGGCGATCTTACCGTGACGAAACAGATCTATCGCAAGCAAGCCATGTTCGACATTTCATCGCGGCGCCGGGGTTCGATGTTCCGGTATGCGGTGGTCGACGGTTTCTTGGTGCTTTCCAACAACCAGCAGTTGCTGGCCCGCGCGATTTCTTCCTATCTCGACTCCGATGAGAACAGCCTGGCTTACCAACCGGCATTGCAACAATCACTGCCGCAAGTTGAGCCGGCTTCGTTTTTGTTGGCGTATGTTGATCCTGAAAAATATTTTGAGATCAGTCGCAACGGGCACGACGCTGCCAGCCTTGCCTGCACGGTAGCAAATGCTTTGCAAGAAATCACGGGAGAGACGATAACTGTCTCGCAAGAGGCGTTGCCGGATTCGTTGCCGGCGCCAACAATACCGCCGGTCGAAGATCAAACCCTGCGTTTTATTCCGGGGGACGCTGTTTTTTGTTATGCGACCACCGCGATTGAACCCGCAAAATTTTGGCAATACGTTACCACCATGCGCGCCGAGCGTGAGGCCATCAAAGGATTTGAGACGCGCAGCAATCTGAATCTCGAACGCGATCTCGTGCGCAAGCTCGACCGGCAGATGCTTTATTTCTTTGCCGGCATCGATACCACCGGGCCGCGCTTTTTCTGGCGGCAACTGGCAGGTGTGCGCCTGCGTGAGCCTGCAGGCATGGAAGCCTATGTCAAGCGTTTGATGACTTATTTCTATTCGCCCAAGGAAGAAATGCAAGTGGAAGAGTACAATGGCAGCCGCATTCACTACATCAAGAGTCCGACAAGTTTTGAGCCGAATTTTGCCATTGTTGACGGGTATTTGCTGACGGCATTTGATCGCGCCACGCTGCGTGCTGCAATCGATGCGGGCCAGCAGCGCGCAGAAGCTATTGCGCAAAATCCGCGCTTCGAAGCGCTGCGAACGCGGCTAAGCACGCCGGAAAATGCCGTAGCATACTTCAATGCCGAATCTTTTTTTGAAAATTACCGCAGCTATCTCATGGCATATGATCGCCAAACACATCTCTTCGATGAAGCGGATTTGCAGTTGCGCATCGATCCGTTGTTTGCGCTGTTCAAGTCCACC